>CAXPUI010000479.1:0-7367 GCA_964220205.1 Candidatus Allofontibacter communis
GAACCCCGCAGTCGTAGAACCTGGTCGGGATAAATCGTGTAAGGGGGTGCAATACCATTGATCCGCGCCAGTCTCCTGTAATCAAGACCATGACGGAACGCAATGGAATAGAGCGTATCCCCCGTTCGGACTCGGTAACTGCCTTCTCCCGCGCCGGGATACACAGGAGGCAAACCCACGCACCCCGCGAGCAGCATGCACAGCAGGACACCCGCACAAAAGGTTCGAGAGATACGACCTCCCCCAAGGCTGCTAGCTGGCATCCCCGGACCCGGGCGTCAGCATGGCGAACCGGTCCAGCACGAACACCACGGCAAGACCTGCCAGGCAGGCGAACAACGCGCTCCACAACAACGGATCAGTCCCATTGAGTTCCGCATAGACAAAAGGCATGACAGGCTCCTGCACAACGGGTAGATGGCTGCCATCGTCACGTATGACATAACTTGTCGTACGCTGCCAGGGCCACAGCTTTGGCAGAGAACCCAGCATAATGCCCACCAGGAACGCGATCGTCACATTGTAGAATCTGTCGAGCAGGAACGTCAGGATTTTGCTAAAAGCGATCAGTCCAACCGCACATCCCAGCCCGACAGTCGCCAGCACATGAAAGTTAAAATCCCTGATTGCGAGGATAACGGTGTGATAAAGGCCAAGAATCAGCAAGATGAAACTGCCGGACAGTCCAGGCAAAATCCACGCGCAAACAGCCAGGCAACCACCGGCCAACAGCGCAAAGGAAGAGACCTCTGCTTCGACAGGAACCAGTTCCGTGAGGCCATAACCCATGACTACACCTGCTCCAATCGCGAAGGACGCACCGAAATTTAACCCAAGACGACCTCCGATGACGAAGACTGACGCTAACACCAGGCCAAAGAAAAAAGCCCAGATCAGTATCGGATGGTATTCCAGCAGATAACCGACGAGATTGGCCAGGAGCAAGACAGCGCAAAACATGCCGCCAAATAAAAGCAGCAGGAAGTTAATGTCCAGTTCACGCCAGAATCCCGCGATGCCCAGCCGCCTGCAGGCCCACAATTCGAGCGGCGTAAATCGCTGAATCGCACGGACGAGTCTTTGATAAAATCCAGAGACAAACGCGATAGTTCCTCCTGACACCCCCGGGACGACTTCTGCCGCTCCCATCATCAGTCCCACCAGGATAATCCGCAGCTTCACGACTTCCCCCCGAGCAACGGCACAAATCTCACTGGCTCCAGACGGGTCTGCTGAACCTCGCCATCAATTTTGCGAATCATCAGCAAATCCTGGCGCCCTGACTCACCGACCGGCACCAGCATGCGGCCTTGATCCGCCAACTGATCCAACAGCGCTTCCGGCACGGTCAACGGCGCTGCTGTTACCATGATGGCATCGAAGGGCCCTTTCTCGGCCCAACCCATACCACCATCCGAGTGCCGGAAAGAAATATTACGATAACCCATGGCACCCAGACGTTTCCGAGCACGGGTGGCGAGTCCTGCAATCCGCTCAACGGTGAACACCCTGTCCGCCAGTTGGGACAGGATCGCAGTCTGGTAACCCGACCCCGTACCAACCTCAAGAACGTTGGTCAGCGGACCGTCAGCCATCAGTTCTTCAGTCATTCGGGCAACGATGTAAGGCTGGGAGATGGTCTGATTAAAACCTATCGGCAATGCGGTATCTTCATAAGCCCTATGCGCTAAGGCCTCGTCAATCAGTGCGTGCCGGGGAGTTTTGTTGAAGACATCGAGAACAAGTTCATTCTCAATACCCTGTTCCCTGAGCCTTTCCACCAGACGTGTACGGGTTCTCTGAGAAGTCATCCCGATGCCATTCAAATCAATGTCAGTCGTCATAGCGCCTCATCCCTGACGATGAAAATCTCGTTCAACAGGCTGGTTGCGTAGCTCCCAGGACCCAGCATGAACCTGAGTTCAAGCGCATTCTCGGAGAATTGCCAGGTCAGTCCTTCCGGCAGCGCCAACAGAGGCCTCTCTCCCGTCTTGACACCAATCCTCCTCAGGCCCTCAACCCAGGCAACATACACCGGGTTGAGTTCAGCCTCGCCTGGCTGCGGATCCCTAGACTTTCCATACAGGGGGCCAGATCCAGTCATATCGCCTGCTTGGATACAGCCGGACAGATAACAGTTGAATAACCAGCTACGTGCAGCGGAGATCAACATCCCCCGGTCTCCGCCCTGACTCTGTCCCGATCTTAACAGTCGATCGGCGCGTTCCAGGTTGTGAAGTTGCCTGCCGAAGCGCTGGCTGCCAAAGTAATTGGGAAATCCGACTGCACTTAGCTCATCAAGTCGATGGCTAACCTCAGCCTCATCAATATCAATTTCGAAGCGGAGCCGCAAACAAAACTCATTGGCCCTGATCTCACCAGGGCGCAACTTCTTTCGATGACGAGTGACGCCATGGACCTCGACTCCTTCAATGGTCATGTCAGACCAGCGTGGCTCCTCGCGAGGCAGATACACTGAGAACCACTGCCTCGTTACCGCATGACGATCCTTGCGCCCGCCATATCCCACCTCCCTGACCCGGACCCCTGCATAGTCAGCAATCTGTTGTGCCACCCAGCCTGTGTTGGCGCCGGTCTTGGTTAAATCCAGGTAGACATGCTCACCTGAGCCCTCGAGCTCGTATCCCAGGTGTTCCCTGACCTGGAAATCGGCTGCCGAACGCCTGATGGACGCCAGGACGGTGGGAGACGGAAAACGGGTCGCAAACACCTCATCCAGCCAGGGTAGCTCCGGGAGCGCAGCAACGTCATTCATTGAGCGCGCGTCAGTCTTCTACGAGCAGGAAGAAGGTTTCTCCCTTTTTGATCAGGCCTAGTTCGCTTCGAGCAATATCTTCAACGGCCGCTAAACCCTGTTTCAGATCCAGTATTTCGGCTTTCAGAATGTCATTGCGCTGACGCCGCACCTCGTTCTCGGCGGTTCGTTGCTCCACAACGGCGCGGAGGTCATTGACGTGTGCAAAACTGCCCTGGCCGATCCAGAGCCGATACTGCAGACCAGTGAAGATCAACAGCAACGTCACGAGAAATATGCGGTAAGCGGTAATCATGAGCGGAATTCGGCTATTCCTTTATATATCGCTGAGCTGTGGTCTTCTATTCTCAGCAACCGGTTATACTTTGCAACCCTGTCTGAACGGCACAGCGAACCCGTCTTGATCTGACCCGCAGCTGTCGCGACCGCCAGATCCGCAATCGTCGTGTCTTCAGTTTCACCGGAACGATGCGACATCACCGTCGTATAACCGGCTTCCCTGGCAAGATGCATCGCTTCCAGGGTCTCTGAAAGAGTGCCTATCTGATTCACCTTGATCAGGATTGAATTGGCAACCTCCTGGTCAATGCCTCGTTGCAGGATCGCTGGGTTCGTCACAAACAGATCGTCCCCTACCAGTTGAACCTTGTCGCCAAGTTTTTCAGTCAGGTAGGCCCAGCCCGCCCAGTCACTTTCATCCAGACCCTCCTCAATGGAAAGGATAGGATAACGATCGGCAAGATCGGCCAGGTAATCACTGAAACCTTCAGAATCGTACTCTGCACCCTCGCCTGAAAGGACATACCGGTTGTTGCGGTAAAATTCCGATGCGGCACAATCGAGGGCCAGAAAAACATCTCCGCCAGGCTGATAACCTGCCTTTTCAATCGAGGTCATTATCGCCTCGAGCGCTGCTTCGTTGCTCGGCAGGTTGGGCGCAAAACCGCCTTCATCACCTACCGCTGTGCTCATACCCGCATCGCCGAGTACTTTTTTCAAGGTATGAAAAATTTCCGCCCCACAGCGCAACGCCTCAGAGAAACTTGTCGCGCCGACTGGCTGAACCATGAACTCCTGTATATCAACGTTATTGTCCGCGTGCTCGCCACCATTCAGGATATTCATCATGGGGACATGCATGCTGTAGCGCCCGGCGCTGCCATCAAGCTCAGCCAGGTACTCGTATAATTCGAGTTCCCGGGCACTGGCCACTGCCGCGGCATTGGCCATCGACACGCCGAGAATCGCATTGGCACCCAGGCTGCCTTTATTATCGGTGCCATCCATGTCAATCATGAGCTGATCAACCTCACCCTGTGCTTCAGCATCATGACCGAGGAGACCCTCACGAATCCGGGTGTTAACGTTGCCGACAGCCTGCAGTACACCCTTGCCGAAGTACCTGCCCTCATCGCCGTCACGCAACTCCAGAGCTTCCCGTGAGCCCGTCGACGCACCGGACGGCACACAGGCAGAACCCCGGTACTTGCCTGCGATTTCGACTTCCGCTTCAACAGTGGGGTTCCCTCGTGAGTCAAGAATCTCTCGAGCACGAATGTCAGTAATTTCCATCAGAATTCCTCTTTGACAACAGCGTCAAGACGCTTGAGAGTTTTCAGCATCGCACTCATTTCATGCATGGGCCAACTGTTCGGACCGTCACTCAGGGCGATCTCGGGATTAGGATGAGTTTCCATAAACAGACCATGCACACCCGCACCCACGGCGGCTCTCGCCAGTACGGGAACCATATCTCGCTGGCCACCGGAGGAACTGCCCTGCCCTCCCGGCAACTGCACGCTGTGAGTGGCATCATAGACCACCGGACAACCCGTCTCCCGGAGAATCGCCAGAGCACGCATATCAGATACCAGATTGTTGTATCCGAAACTGGCACCCCGCTCACAGACCATAATGTCGGCGTTGCCGGTAGCCTTGGCTTTGGCAACCACATGCTGCATATCCCAGGGAGCCAGAAACTGGCCTTTTTTGATGTTCACCGGCAGGCCGGCAGAGGCAACAGCCTGGATGTAGTTGGTCTGACGGCAAAGAAAAGCAGGTGTCTGTAACACCGAGACAACTGACGCCACTTCATCAAGCGGGGTATCTTCGTGGACATCGGTCAGGACCGGTACACCGATATCATCCCTCACCTTTTCCAGAATCTTCAGACCGGCTTCTATACCGGGGCCTCGAAAACTCTCGTGAGACGAGCGGTTTGCCTTATCGAATGAGGACTTGTAGATGAAGCGGATATCGAGTTCATCACAGAGCGCTTTGAGGAACCCCGCGGTTTCGAGGGCCAGGGTCTCCGATTCGATCACGCAGGGACCAGCAATCAGGAAGAATGGCGACTTGTCTGTCACCTCGAATCCACAGAGTTTCATTATCTTTTACCTATGGTCCTGCCAGTCCAGGTCAATCATTCACTCAGTACGCTGAGCCAATGCAGCTTCAATAAAGCTGGTAAAGAGGGGGTGGCCATCTCTCGGTGACGAGGTGAATTCAGGGTGAAACTGGCTCGCGACAAACCAGGGGTGATCCTTGTATTCAATGACCTCAACCAAAGTATCGTCAGCGCTTCTACCGGCGATTCTCAAGCCAACCTTCTCCAGCTCCGCGACGAGGTTGTTATTCACCTCGTATCGGTGTCGATGACGCTCCTTTACCACCTGATCGCCATAAATGTCTGCGGTCAGCGAATCACAGACCAAGTTACAAACCTGCTCGCCCATTCGCATCGTGCCACCCAGATCCGATTCCTCGTCCCTTTCTTCCTTCTCACCCTGTTCTGTCACCCACTCTGTAATCAACCCAATTACAGGGTATCGGGTATTCGGGTTATTCTCGGTTGTATCAGCACCTTCCATACCGGCCAGGTTCCTGGCGATATCAACAACCGCCGCGTGCAGGCCATAACAAATGCCGAGGTAAGGAACCTGGTTTTCTCTCGCGTAGCCTGCGGCCATCACCTTGCCTTCAAAGCCTCTCGAGCCGAAACCACCAGGCACCAGGATCGCATCAGCATCCGCCAGCAGGCCAACGCCCTGTTCCTCCAGTTCCGCAGAATCAACAAAGTCTATATCCACCTGGGTTTTGGTGTGAATTCCAGCATGAACCAGGGCCTCTGTCAGTGACAGGTAGGCATCCAGGAGATCCATGTATTTCCCAACCATTTTCAGGCGAATGTAATGCTGGGGATTCAGTTGATCCTCAACAACCTTCGCCCAATCGGAGAGATCAGCCGGAGGTACGTCAAGGCGGAGCTTTTCAACAACAATGTCGTCAAGACCCTGCTCATTCAATAAAGCCGGTATCCGATAAATCGTGTCGGCATCACAAAGCGGAATGACAGCCCTGGGTTCAACATTAGTAAACAGGGCAATTTTGTCCCGGGCACCCATGGGGATCTCATGATCCGAGCGCACCACAAGAATATCTGGCTGCAGGCCAATCGAGCGTAATTCTTTGACCGAATGCTGCGTAGGCTTGGTCTTCGTTTCACCCGCGGTTGCAATATAAGGCACCAGCGTCAGGTGAATAAAGAGCGCCTGGCTCGAACCCAGCTCAAACCGCAACTGCCGGGCAGCCTCAAGGAACGGCTGGGATTCGATGTCGCCGACCGTACCACCGATCTCAACGATAGCGATGTCGCTGCCTTCTGCTGCTGCGACGATACGCGACTTTATTTCATCGGTAATATGTGGGATTACCTGGATGGTCGCGCCCAGATAATCACCACGTCGCTCCTTGGCAATGACGTCTGCGTAGATTCTACCGGTGGTAAAGTTATTGTTTCGAGTGAGATTACCGCAACCTCTGACGAAGCGTTCGTAATGCCCCAGATCCAGATCAGTCTCGGTGCCGTCCGTCGTCACGTAAACTTCACCATGCTGCAGCGGACTCATGGTTCCTGGATCCACGTTGATATACGGATCCATCTTCAGCATCGTTACTTTAAGTCCCCTGGCTTCGAGAACAGCACCCAGAGAAGCAGCGGTGATGCCTTTTCCTAACGAAGAAACGACTCCACCCGTGACAAATATATAGCGTGACATCCGACTCCCATCTCGAAAAAAGGTCGCCAGGGATCTGTGAATCTCTGCCCCAGAGGCGTGACCAAGATGGGTTTAAAGATTACCACGGGCCCAGTGGGGCCTCAATGAAAAAGACCAAAAATGGCCTATTGGAGTGCTCTAAAATCGATCATCGAGGTGCAATGAAACGGCGAAACCGGCTTCCGACCCAGCAGCGGCGTGCCCTGCGGCAATCTGCATCGGAAAACCCCCGCCCGGCACCGCCGCTGTAGCGACCAGTTCATCATTTCTGTATATCAGCGGTAATCTAGATCTCAGCCAGGCCGGCAGTCCTGACTCCTGGCACAGGTTCTTAAGACTCCGCTGGCGCCTCTGCCTGATGGTTTCACCGCCTCGCCGGAAACGGATTACACAATCTCCTGCCAGCAGGCCTTGCCCCTTAACCTTATTGTTAACAATGTATCCACCAGAAATCCTGGTTTTACCCAGTTCAAGATCAAAAGGTTCGAGGTTAACTTCCTGTAGCGGTTTCAACGCATAGAGCCTGTCCCGAT
>CAXPUI010000480.1:0-8432 GCA_964220205.1 Candidatus Allofontibacter communis
CATCGATTTTGTTGTCTAAAATTGCGCATAAAGGCATACCTCTACGCATAAAAGGCATATACATGCGATTAAACGCGTATCAAGCGTAAGCATAAGGTTTTCACAGTGAAATCGATGATCGGAACATGATCCTGGCGGTTCTGGGGAAGCAATCGAACTAGATCACAATAAAAGTGAGATCACAGCAAGAGGTGCCAACAGTGAAAAAAATGAGGTGTATACTCGTTGGGGACATGCGGATGGTGGGTGAAAATTGAAAGTCGAATTAGTTGCAGAATATGCCTCGTCGTTACCGGTTAACGATGATCACCCTTATCGAAGCGGTGCCTGGCAGCCAAATTGGAAAGAGTTTAATGCCTATGACCTGGATATCGTCGGGGACCTGCCGGACGATCTCTCCGGTATCTACCTGCGGAATACAGAAAACCCCCTGCATCATGCCATTGGGCGCTACCATCCGTTTGATGGTGACGGCATGCTGCATTCGCTGTACCTCGATAATGGCGAGGCTGAATATCGTAATCGCTTTATCCGGAGCGATGGTTTTGAAGCGGAACTGGAGCATGATGGGCCTCTGTGGGCAGGACTGATGGAGTCACCTCGTAAGTCACTGAGGGATGGTTGGGGCGCCCGGACCCGCCTTAAAGATGCAAGTAGTACCGATGTGGTCGTGCAGGGCGGAGTAGCGGCTTCGTCCTTCTATCAGTGTGGCGACATTTACGAGTTGAATCCAAGAACGCTCGAGCCCCTGGGCAAAGCGCACTGGGTCGACCAGGTGACGCCTGGCTGGGGGGTATCGGCTCACACCAAGGTCGACGAAAGCAGCGGCGAACTGTTGTTCTTCAACTACAGCAAGCAGGCGCCCTATATGCATTATGGGGTTGTGGACCGGAACCGTGAATTGGTCCATTACATACCTGTTGAATTACCGGGTCCAAGACTGCCCCATGATATGGCCTTCACCGACAATTATGCGATCCTGAATGACTTTCCTCTGTTCTGGGACCCAGAGGCACTGAAGGCCGATGCACATGCTGTCCGGTTTTTCAGGGATCTGCCCAGCCGGTTTGCGATCGTCCCAAGAAGAGGCTCGCCGGATCAAATCAGGTGGTTCGAAGCGTTACCGACTTTTGTGCTGCATTGGATTAACGCTTATGAGGACGGCGATGAAATCGTCCTGGATGGCTATTATGAAAGCAACCCGTCTCCTGACATCAAGCCGGACCCTAATGATCTGAGAAGTCTTTTCAGGACGCTCGATGTGTCGGTTATCGGTGCGAAGCCCTACCGCTGGCGTTTTAATCTGGTAACGGGTGAGGTAAAGGAAGGTCCCCTGGACGAGCAGGCTTCGGAATTTGGAATGATTAATCCTGCCTATGCCGGCAAACCCTATCGCTATAGCTGGGCTATGACGAATAAGCCGGGATGGTTTCTCTTTGATGGGATGACGCGACTGGACGCAGAGACCGGCGACAAGCAGGTCTTCAGGTTTCCTGACGGAGTTTTCGCCAGTGAATCGCCCATGGCTCCGCGATTGAATTCAACAGCGGAAGATGACGGCTACGTCGTTACCTTTGTCAGTGATATGAATTCGGATAGTTCCGCAGCCTGGATTTTTGACGCTGCTGACATCACCACGGGGCCGATAGCCCAATTGGCTTTACCTGAGCGAATCTGCTCGGGGACTCACAGTTACTGGGCAGGACGCGCCAGCTTGTCTGAGGTGTGACTGATGGTGGATCTGACGCGCCGGGAGTTTGTCCTGCAGGCCGGTCTGCTCGCGAGTGCAGGTATCGGTTCATTTAGTGTTCAAGGTGCTGTACCGGGACTGCCGGGTAAACCAGATCTGCGAGTGTTGAACCATCGACCCTGGAATGCTGAGGCTTTACCGCATCAACTCGATCCAAGCATTACACCCACGGAACATTTTTTTGTCCGTAATAACGGCATTCCTCCGGTATTCGTTGATGTTGAGAGTTGGCGGTTACGAATCGATGGTGAGTCCGTCGAGCGTGAATTAGATTTGTCCATCAGTGATCTGAAGCAGCGATACAAGCAGGTATCTTTACAGTTACTGGTGGAATGTGGCGGCAATGGACGATCAGAATTCGATCCGCCGGTTTCCGGTAACCAGTGGTCGCTGGGTGCAGTCGGCTGCCCTTTGTTCCACGGTGTCCGTCTGAGAGATGTCCTCCTTGATGCAGGTATCAAACCGGATGCCGTCTATATCGGTTTCCGGGGCGCCGATACCCACCTGAGCGGAGCCGTCGGGCAATTGCCGATATCGAGGGGTGTACCTATTGCCAAGGCGCTGGCTGACGACGCGATGATAGCCTGGGGTATGAATGATGGTGAGTTGCATCCCATGAATGGACATCCACTCAGGCTGGTGATCGCTGGCTGGCCCGGTTCGGTTTCCGGTAAGTGGCTGACGGGGATCAGCGTCCGTAACAGGATTCATGATGGTCCAAAGATGGGTGGAAAATCATACCGCGTTCCGCGCGAGCCTGTGGCACCGGGGACTGAAGTCGCAGATGTGGATATGAAAATCATTGAGGCTATGCCAGTCAAATCGCTGATTACCTTCCCCGAGACCGGCCTCAGGCATCGATTGAATGAGGCCCTGCAGGTCCGGGGACATGCCTGGGCAGGAGATCGCATGGTGCAGCGTATCCAGGTGTCGACAGATTTCGGTCAACACTGGCAGGTGATGTCTCTCGCCGCGCCTCGTAATCCAGGGGCATGGCAGAGCTTCAAGGGATCGGTGAGCTTTAAGCAGCCTGGCTATCATGAGGTCTGGGCCAGGGCAACGGACGAAAAAGGCAGGTCTCAGCCTATGGTCTTGCCGGGGTGGAATCCCAAGGGGTACCTGAATAATGCGTGTCACAGGATAGCTGTGCATGTGGTCTAAATTATCATGTATCCTGCTGTTTGTTGCCTCGACACAGCTCACAGCCGATGAGTTGGTTCAGGCAGATGGCGTTGAACTCATTAAAGCTCATTGTGTGGCCTGTCATTCGCTGCAGCTTATTATGCAGCATCGTATGAACCGCAGCAGCTGGCTGGAGTCGATCCGGTATATGCAGAAATATCACAATCTCTGGCCTTTGGGTCAGCACGAGCAGCCTATTTTGGATTATCTTGTTACCCATTACGGTCCCCGTTCGTCATCGAAGAGACGGAGAGCAAACCTCCCGTACATCGACCATGACTGACGCAGATTTTATCGTCATCGGTGGTGGTATTGCGGGCATGTCGGCTGCTGCTGAGTTAGCGCTAGATGCGAATGTGCTGGTTCTTGAAATGGAATCAGCGCCTGGTTTTCATTCGACTGGTCGCTCTGCGGCTTATTTTTCGCGTGCTTATGGTAATAAGGTTGTGAGGACAATTACCGCAGCCAGTGAGCCGTTTTTTTTTCATCCGCCTGCAAGTTTCACTGATGTGCCTTTGATTAGGGCGCGTGATCGACTTTTTGTTGCTCGCGCCGATCAGTTAGCTACGGCTGATAAGATTCTGGCAGAGCTGTCGGGATTGGTAGTTCTCGATCCCGCAGCGGTTTCCGACAAAGTTGAGATTCTGAATAACGCCGCGGTCGGTTTATTTTCTTCGGACGGTGGTGATATAGATGTGAATGCGTTGTTGCAGGGTTACATCCGCCTGTTCAGTCAGCGTGGCGGTCAGCTGGAAGTCAATGCGGAGGTTCGCAGTATTGAGAAGGTTGGCTCAGGGTGGCGGGTTGACACGACTTCGGGTTCTTATACATCGGCAACGTTGGTCAATGCTGCGGGAGCCTGGGCGGATCATATCGCGGAACTAGCTGGTCTGGGTGCCTTAGGTATTCAGGCAAAGCGTCGAACTGCTATTCTGGTAGATGCGCCCGCAGATATCGACGTGGGTGACTGGCCGATGGTTGTCGACGTAGATGAGCAGTTTTATTTCAAACCTGATGCGGGGCAGCTGCTAGTATCTCCGGCTGATGAAACGCCGATAACAGCCTGCGATGTGCAACCCGAGGAGATAGATGTTGCCGTCGCAGTTGACCGCTTTATGAATGCTACCAGCCTCAATGTGACGCGAGTCAATCACAAATGGGCCGGTCTTCGTAGCTTTGCTCCGGACAATACCTTCGTGCTTGGTTACGACCCCAGGGCCTCGGGTTTTTTCTGGTTGGCGGGTCAGGGGGGGTATGGTATTCAAAGTTCACCAGGTATGTCGCAGCTGGTTGCTCACGCATTGTTGGATCGATCGATAGAACCTGATTTAGTTGCCCAACTGGATCGGATCGCGCCAGACCGGCTGATTGATTAATTTATGATAAAAGATGTAAGAGACTTAAGAGACTTAAGAGACGTAAAGGTGTAAAGGTGTAAAGGTGTAAGCATGGAAAAGAGACAGATAGGCAAACATGGGCTTGAGGTGTCAGCACTTTGCCTCGGCACCATGACCTTCGGTTATCAGATTGATGAATCGGTTTCTCGAGACATTCTTGATAAGGCCATGGACCACAGAATGGTCTTCATGGATACATCAGATGCTTACCCGCTGGGTGGCCCACGGGAAATCCAGGGTGAGACAGAGGCGATTATCGGTCGTTGGATGAATGACCGGGGCAATCGTGATGAAGTGATACTCGCGACCAAGTGCTTCGTCCCGACCAAACGAGGTCTGAACAACAAGGGTCTTTCCCGCAAGCACATTATGGATGCGGTGGAGGCAAGCCTGAAGCGCCTGCAAACTGATTATATTGATCTTTACCAGTCTCATGGCTTTGATCCAATGACACCGATTGAGGAGACCTTGAGGGCGTTCGAGGATCTCGTCAGCTCCGGCAAGGTTCGATATCTGGGTTGTTCGAATTACCCTGCGTGGCGTCTGGCGGATGCGATACTTAAAGCGGAGAAGCTCGGATTGCCGGGTTACCAGTGTATACAGCCTCGCTACAATCTTCTTTACCGGGATATTGAGACTGAACTTCTTCCCATGTGCATTGATCAGGGAATGGGTGTGATTGTCTATAACCCGCTGGCGGGGGGCTTCCTGTCTGGTAAATATCGACCCGGCCAGGCGCCCGAAGATGGGACAAGGTTCACAGTGGGTGCGGCGGGAGAGATGTATCAGGCTCGGTACTGGCACGACGCGCAGTTTGCAGCAGTGGAAGCCTTGAAAGAGGTGGTGCAGGCCAAGGGACAGAACATGGTCTCGGTTGCGGTTGCCTGGGTGTTGCGGCAGCCAGGTATCAGTTCTGCGCTGATCGGGGCAACCCGGCCAGAGCAGTTGGATGCAAATCTCGCAGCCCTCGACGTCGAGTTTGATGATGAGCTCCTGGACGCGTGTGAATCTGCGTGGTGGTCCTTGCCGCGTCGTCCTGTCGCACCGGGTTACCGCTAGAGAAAATGCGCGTGTACAATTTGCCAAACTTAACCACGATCAGGAGAAACCATGCCCATTACACTTGAAGATGTGTCTGCTGCGCTTGCCGGGGAGTCGGAGGAAGTCCCGGGTAGCTATAGTGATCGAGACTCACTGCTATATGCGGTGGCGATTGGCATGGGGAAGGACCCGCTTGATGCAAGAGAACTGGAATATGTCTGCGAGTCAGTGGGCAATCGGGTCGTACCGACTGCCGCCTCGGTATTGACCAGGGCCAGCCGCTCTGGAGCGAACCCGGTTCGGGATCTGACCAGTAAGATGAACTTTGTCATGCTGCTGCATGGCGAGCAGCGACTGACAGTGCATCAGCCCCTGCCGCCCGCCGCCGATACCTTGATCAGTAACAAGGTGACGGGGGTTTATGACAAAGGCGAAGGAAAAGGTGCGCTCGTCACCAGCGAAACACTGGTCAAACTCGAAGACGGCAGCCCGCTTTATACGGTTGGTTCAACCATGTTCTATCGAGGCGATGGTGGTTTTGGCGGCAGTGCGGAGGGTGCGCCAGTACCTCACCCTATCCCTGAGCGGGAGCCGGATATTGTTTGCGAATTGTCCCAACGACAAGACCAGGCGATGGTTTACGCGCTCTGCGGTGACAGGAATCCGTTACACAGAGATCCAGGGGTCGCCAAGCAGGCGGGCTTTGAGGTGCCGATCCTGCACGGTTTATGTTCCTATGGTATCGCTTGCCATGCTGTCCTGAAAACCATGTGCGACTATGATCAGACGAAGATGAAGAGTTTTGACGTGCGATTCTCTGCACCCGTCTTCCCTGGTGAAACTCACCTGGTAGAGATGTGGCAGGACGGTGACGTAGTGAGCTTCCGAACTCGGATCAAGGAACGGAATATCATTTCAATCAACAATGGCAGGTGCCAACTCGGATAGTCATACTTTCCAGTTCCAGTTCCAGTTCCAGTTCCAGGTTCGGGAAGGCGCGCTAGTCGACGTGCTGAAACTTGCGGTGAATATCGATAATGCCTGGCGTTATCACCGCAACCCAGATGGCTGCGGCCAATGCTACCCAGCTCAGGGGTAAGGTAATGACGGCCAGAATCCAGGCGCCCCCGAAGCCGAGCATGCGGTTTATCATTCTGCTGGGGTGACGCCACTTGCCACCGGTGCCCCGCTCCAGAGGAAAGACCTTAGGCTTCAGGAACCAGCCATGAGCCAGAAGGAACATGAGGAAGACTGGCCAGGGCATGTCTTTCGAGGTCATCACGGGCGCTTCGTCGATGGGAGCATCGCCAGATTGCTGGAGATGGTTCTGTATCTGTCGCCAGACATAATCTGCAGAGGGTCTCGCTCCTGCGCCACTCATATTGCTGTGCCTTGGCACACAGCGCCAGCGATATAAGACCCTGCCTTCCCTGCTGACAGCGATCACGGCGGGTTGATAGTAACCAAGAGGATGTCTCGCCCAGTCCCTGTCGTTGCCGAAATGCTGCCAATTTTCGTTGCGATATACGTCCAGCCATCCGCGGTCTGCCAGTGCCTCGCGGATTTCCTGATGTGGGTCACCGACGACCTTGTAATTCAGTTCCCAGTCCTGCTCTGCCTCGTCGGCCAGGTATTGGGGTTCGCTGGTAACGGCAACGACCTCCCCGCCTGCTGCACGGATGGTGTCCAGCAGTCCGTCATGCTCATAGCTTCGTAACTCGAAGCGACAGGGGGGTCACCATCGCCCTCGGTAAAAGAGGAGCAGCAGGAACGCCTGGTCTCCGAGTGTCTTGTCCAGCCACGCCTTCCGCAGTCCTGGTGGAGGGTCGAGTTCAGCAGGCATTTCAAAGTCAGGCTGTTCGACGTTGAAACGGTAGCCCCCTTCAACGGTCGATGCATCGGGAAAAAACTGTACTTTTTCTCGTGTGCAGATTTCGCCATCGCACAGGATGAGACCCAGTTCGAATGGCTCGTCCGGCATGACCTCGAGAGCGTTCTCGTAATCAACGAGGCCGGTAACGTCGTAGTTTGTGCCGTTACTCTCGTTAAGCCAATTCCTTGCAGCCTCGACGGGTTCCAGAAGAGTGTCGGGTATCTGCGCGTTGTTTTCCACCTGTTGTCCTGTGTCCCTTGCCATTGTTTCCGGAGCTTGCCGGTCCGAGGTCTGACGCGGTTGATTTTAGCCCCTTCTTTAGCGATGAGCCAGAATTCCGGTCTGCGGCAGGTTAGCGGGAGATAGCGATGCGGATGAACGCTCTTCTAGCGTGACGTGGTAGCATCTGGCTTTATCAACGCATGGAGTACTCGATGATAGAAGATTACGCAGACCGGCATCACGCCTTTGAGGGTTGTTTCAACTTTCGCGATGTCGGGGGTTATATCGGTCGAGATGGCAGATGCGTCAAGTGGGGTAAGTATTTCCGTGCGGGCCGACAGGATCGTATGACTGCTGCGGATCTTGAGCAAGTGGAAACCATGAGTATCGGCACCCAGATTGATCTGCGTGGTAACGAAGAAATTGCGGATCAGGGGCGTGGGCCGTTACCTGGCCTGGGGGCGGTATATCACAATATATCCGTCATCCCCGCCGGTGGTCGTGATCAGTTGAGTCGCCTGGTGGGCGACACGGGTATATCTGGAAAGCGTTATCTCGGTTATCTGTCATTTGGCCCTGAATCCTGGCAGAGACTGTTCGATATCCTGTCTGAGCCAGTCGATAGCGCGGTCGTTATACATTGCACTGCGGGCAAGGACCGTACCGGGGTTTCTACGGCGTTTTTTCTGTCTGTACTGGGTGTGGAACGGGACGTAATCGAAGCAGACTATTTGCTGACCAACCGCGACGTGTCGAGGCAGGCAGATTTTATCGAGCAAACAACCGGTTTTCCGGAGGGCATGAGCCGAGATGAAATGATGATGCATGCCGGTGTACCGGAGATGGCGATGCGGGATTTCCTCGATGGTGTCGAGGCGCAATGGGGAGGTGTTCTGCAATATCTTCAGGCTGCCGGGATAACCGAAGCCCAGATGTCAGCCGTCAGAGAGCGATTTCTCGATTAACG
>CAXPUI010000481.1:0-6752 GCA_964220205.1 Candidatus Allofontibacter communis
CGCTCGTGATAGCGCAGACACCTGCAGACAGGGGTAAAGCGACCATGAAATTGAGTGTCAGGCCTGTAACCGGTTCACGTTTATCCGCGATATTCAGCGTCCAGTAACCGGCCCAGATCACGGTGGAAAGCAGCGCAAGGCCCAATCCAACAATCCCTGCCTGACTGAAAGCATAGAGATCGCCTCCCGTCGCGATAACAAACACCCCGCCATAGCACACCAACGCGGCAATGCCGTCGGCAGGCAGGATTCTCTGCCTGAGAAAAACTATGGCCATGAAGACCAGAACAATCGACCAGGTGTAGTTGATTGTCATGGCAACCTGGGCGGGCAGCAGCTCATAAGCCTTGAATAGAATGAGGTAATAGATGACCGGGTTCAATGCCCCGGCCATCAGTGTCAGGCGCCAATGAGCAACGAAAACAGAAGGCAATTTCAGCATATCGCCTCTGGCAGCAACGATCCCGAGCAGCAGCACGACAGCGGTCAGGTTCGCATAGAAGACGAGTTGCACAGTGTCCAGTACGGTGAGGGCGACCTTGAATGCGGTTGCGACGGTGGACCAGCAAAGTACAGCGCCCAAGCCATATGAAAGTGCTTTAGCTTCTTGACTGCCCAACTTGAGAACCCATTGTGATTAATCAACCTCCGTCATCTTACGATTCACTTGATCGGAGCAACAGGGTCGGCGGCGTATTTAACAGGCATGCAGCCGCAACGGGTTTCAGAACGCGATTGGGTACGCGGAAACCGCGAGGCCTCTGGCGATCATTCCAATTAACCAATATTCGAGGAACCTTTGCTATCTTATTGTTATATATAATTTTATTTGTATCAATTTAAGGCAGAGCATGGCCGACCAGGAATGGCCCATCAGGTTTAGCACCTGCATCCTTTGGCATAGCACGCAGGACAATGGACTGAGGGCAACTCCGGGTCGCCACAAGGCGTTCAGGAAGCCGTCTCGCGTTGAAAACGAAGCCTGCCTGGTGCCCGGGGCCGGGGTCGAACCGGCACTCCCTACTGGGAACGAGATTTTAAGTCTCGCGTGTCTACCAATTTCACCACCCGGGCAAACTGGGCAGGTTTATGGAGGCGCGTAGTTTAGCTGCGGTCCCCCGCTGGCTCAATCAAAGTTTGGCCGTCGCTTTTCCTGTAATGCACTCAATCCCTCTTTCGCGTCATGCCCCATGAAATTCAACATCTCAAAGGCAAGGCTCGCATCAAATGCAGGTGCGGCCTGCGAAACCCAGAGATTCAAGGCCCGTTTCGTCCATCGCGCAGCATCCTGCGGCCCGGTCGCAACTTTAACGGCAACTTTCATGGCCTCATTCATCAGTTGATCCAATGGTACGGATTTGCTGACCAGACCAATCTCATCTGCAGTCTTCCCGTCGATGAAATCGGCGGTAATGAGGTAGTACTTAGCCTTGGCCAGGCCGCACAACAGCGGCCAGATGATGTTGGCATGGTCACCTGCGGCTACACCCAACCGTATATGACCGTCGGAGATTCGCGCCTCTTCCGCCATGATGCTGATGTCGGCCATCAGCGCAACGGCCAGCCCTGCACCCACGGCTGTGCCGTTAATGGCTGAAATGATACCCTTCGGACATTGCGTCATGCGATAAACAATATCGCCAGCCTCCCGGAAAACCTCTCTCATGACGTCGTAATTGTTGACCATTGATTCGATCCATTCGAGATCGCCGCCTGCAGAGAAAGCATCACCCGCTCCCGTGACAATCACTACTCTCACGTCAGGATCATCATCGATATCCAGCCATACTCTCGAGAGCCCGTTGTGGGTGGGACCATCGGTCGCATTCATTTTTTCCGGACGATCAATCGTCATCAGTAGGATGCCATGCTCCAGCATGTCAAAACGGAGGTTCTTGTACTTCTTATGCCATTCTTTTGTCATAATGCGAAAACCCTTCAGATCACTTGATAAACATGCAGGTAACTGACATTACCACGACGACAGATGGTCGCAAACTTCGCAGTGAAGACAGTAAACGTCGCATTGTTTCTGCTATGCTGGAACTCGTTCGCGAAGGCAAAATAGCGCCGACGGCCGAGGAAGTTGCCAAGCGGGCCCAGGTTGGCCTGCGAACCGTATTTCGCCGTTTCAGAGACATGGAGTCACTTTATGCAGAAATGGCTGGGGCTATTGATGAGCGTATAGCCAGCATTATCGACGACTATACCAGGCAGGATGACTGGCGTATCAACCTGAACCGCATGGTAGAAAGACGATTGCAGGTCTACGAGATTGTCATGCCCTACCGGGTAGCGGCGGAAGCATTGAAATTCCAGTCGACCATCCTGCTGACACAACACATGAAATTTGTGCGTGAAGAACGGCAGCGACTACTGGCCCTGATGCCAGAATCTCTTTTGAGTGACTCGGTACTCATGGAGGGTCTGGAAGCCGCACTATCGTTCGATATGTGGAATCAGCTGCGCAACGATCAACGCCTCACCGCTGATGAAGCAGGTGATGTGGTAAAGCGAATCGTCAGCAGCCTGCTTGCGGGACTTTCTCGAAACCCGTAGACTTGCGCCCCTTCAGCTGCGCCTGAGCAATGGCTGGGTGGCAGAGTGGTCATGCAGCGGTCTGCAACACCGTTTACGCCGGTTCGATTCCGACCCCAGCCTCCATATCTCTCGACAAGCACACAATAAGTGCACAATAGGCGCACAACCGTTACACAAC
Source organism: Candidatus Allofontibacter communis (assembly GCA_964220205.1). Lineage (GTDB taxonomy): Bacteria > Pseudomonadota > Gammaproteobacteria > Pseudomonadales > Azotimanducaceae > UBA9659. The sequence continues at coordinate 2,720 of CAXPUI010000481.1, forward strand.
AAGACAGCGCAGCCAGACCTCAGGGACGCGGCGCCAGGCGAGCCGCAAAGCTTGACCCGGCCTCAGTCTCTTGGCTGAAACAAAGGCTCTCTTTTTTCCATGAAAGCAGCAGCACCTTCCCGCATGTTTTTCGGTATCAGAACGCCCTGGTGATGCATTTCAAGATCAAGCTGCTCTGAAAAATCATTATTCGGTGCGGTATCTATCGACTGCCGAATTCGGATCATAGCCTCAGCCGAGGTAACCTTCAGACGAGCAGTAACCCTGTCCACCTCAGCATCAAGCTCATCATCCGGAACCGACTTCCAGATCAACCCCCATGACTCTGCCGTTTGTGCGGGGATCCTATCACCGAGCATGCTTATACCGAGAGCCCTGGATCGCCCGATAGCGCGAGGCAGCGTCCAGGTCGTCCCGAGATCCGGCACGATACCCAGCCTGGGACCAAAAGTAGCGACGAAAAACGCGCTCCTTGCAGCAATGGCAATATCACAGGAAAGCGCGAGCCCAAACCCACCACCTGCAGCTGCACCGTTGACTCGCGCAACCGTTGGCACCGGACTCGCATGAATCGCTCTCATCGCTGGATTAAATACATCACCCATCGACTCATTATCGGGATCATCGGCGGCAGCAGTATTGGCGAGGTCGGCACCAGCGCAAAAACCTCGCCCCGCCCCCGTGACAACCACGACCCTTACGCTTTTATCGTCGTTCACCTGCGCCATGGCCTCACTGATACCCGTCATAAGTTCGGTGTTCATTGCATTGAGACTCTCCGGCCGGTTCAGGGTGAGCGTTGCTACACCGTCGACCGCACTATATGTCACAGCAGATTGATTCATAGGTTAATCCGATAGGTTAAAAATGAACAAAAAGAGAAAATATACCGAAAAGCCATAAATCGCTAATGGCAAGTGTCAAGTTATTACCGCGCTCGACTTTGACGCATGTACCTGATCATTGAATCGAGGCCTCTATCACCCTCTCCCGCATCGATTGCGCCTCGAAGCATGGCCTGCACAGCATCGATTAACGCTGTGTTTTTTGAAACAGAACCCGTATCTCCCGCATGTGAGATGGCAGTGCTCCAAGTCTTGATGGATGCTTCCACCCTTGTAAAGTCATCCTGTTCTATTGCGGCCAGAGTCTTTCTAAGCCCCGCGCCGACTCCTTGACTAAATAGCGGCGCAACAAAATCGGCATAAGCATCGGCAGAAAGATCGCTGTCTTCCAGCAGGTGATATCCCTGGATAACAGCGAGTTGTGACACAAGACCGACAAAAATCATCGCGAAATCGAGCGAGGCAGGTATCGCGACATCTGTCCCCATGTATCGGCTGGATGGCCCCAGGGCCTTGACGATAGCCTCGCACCGTTCCCAGGCGGTCAGGTCACCGCCGATGATGAGCATACTGGCAGCTGATCCGACACCGCTGGGATAAGCAATAATGGCGCCGTCAAGATAATCAGCTTTCCTATCTTTCGCCCAGCTTGCCATTTCCTGAGCCTGATCGACGGACGCGGTGGTCAGTTGGATAATGGTTTTGCCTGTCAGATCAACACATTCTTCCAGGACCTCATAACAGTCTTGGTAGGTAGACAGGCAGAGAACAATTATCTCATTGGCAGCGACGCCTGTTTCCACTGACTCTGAAAAATCAGCGCCAGCGTTAACGAGCGGTTCTGCTTTAGCAGCCGTTCGATTCCAGACGGTGACACTGTAGCTGTTGTTGATCAGGGTGTGTGCCAGCGCGGCGCCCATGTAACCAAGTCCGATAACCATGACGTTCTGTGCCATTTGAAGCTTTTCCTCTAAAACATAACCGACAAATTGCAACAGAAATGCCGAACAAGAACCAGCTTTAGTACCGTATTCTCATCGTACAGGGCGATACAGTATTGACCAGGATCACGCAAGCGAAGCCCATCGGCCGACTGACTGGAACCTCGTTTATCGCGCATCGGCGAGGTTCTGTACAACCCCAATTTTGAGTGGTCAGATCAGGTGTTACGTTATAACATTAGCGTGAATCGTTAAGCACAGAGATGTCTTATGGCAACGCCTGGAACGAGGGAAGAAGTAGAGCAAACCACACATACCATACTCGAAAGCGCTAAAAGTCATTGTGAAAGTCGAGGTACGCGCCTCACTGAAAAACGGAGACAGGTGCTGGCAGGACTTCTGGATTCCAAAAGGGCCCTGTCTGCCTATGAATTGACTGACTACTGTCGAGACGAACTCGGCTACCCGCTCCAGGCCATGTCGGTTTACCGGATTCTTGAATTCCTCGAACAAGAAAACCTGGTCCATCGCCTTAACTTGGCCAAAAAATATGTCGCCTGCTCTCATATCGTTTGCAGTCACGAGCATGAACTTCCTCAATTCCTGATCTGTAAAAGCTGTTTCAAAGTTGAGGAAATCACAATAGAGCGAAAAACGATGACCTCTCTCAACAACTCTGTCGAAGCGGTTGGTTTCAATCTTGCCAGCCATCAGCTCGAGTTTGATTGTCTGTGTGTGGATTGCGATGACTGACTCCCACATCACCCCTGCTGGTCACTCTAATCTGATTCTCGATAGGCTGGCCATAGGACTGTCGACACTCTGCGCTGTTCATTGCCTGCTATTGCCTGCTGCACTGGCAATCCTCCCTTCTCTGGCTCTATTCTCTGTTGGCGACGAGAGCTTTCACTTGCTGTTAATCTACCTGGTGTTGCCAACGAGCGTCGTCGCACTCACTCTTGGTTGTCGGCGCCACAAAGAACGACGCATGCTGCTTTGGGGTTGCGCGGGCCTGCTTGTCCTTACTGCGACCGCCATGCTCGGCCACGATTTACTCGGCGAAACTCTTGAAAAAGTCGCCACCGTAGCCGGCACAATCCTTGTCGCTACAGCCCATCTAATCAACTATCGCTGCTGTCAGGCAGCTGATTGCAAACATTAATAGCCGGAAGCATGGCGCAACAGCTATCAGGGATTAAAACCAACATCGTTACCGGTTTTCTCGGCGCGGGAAAATCGACCGCTATTCTGCACCTGCTGAGAAACAAACCACCTTCAGAGCGCTGGGCGATTCTGGTCAACGAGTTTGGGGAAGTGGGCATTGACGGCGGATTGCTGGAGAGCACTGACGCTGAGAACGTCTTTATCCGGGAAGTTCCCGGTGGTTGCATGTGCTGTACAGGCAACTTACCAATGCAGATGGCAATGAACATGCTCCTGGCCAGGTCCAGACCGGACAGACTCATCATCGAACCAACGGGGTTGGGCCACCCCAAGGAAGTCATGGCATCGCTTGCAACGGATTACTACGATGATTTACTGGATGTCAGGGCAACCATCACGTTGGTTGACGCGAGAAAAATCAACGAAGAGCGATACGTTAACCATGCCATCTTTAACGAGCAGCTCGAGATTGCTGACATCATTGTGGCCAGCAAAAGCGATCTTTACAGCAACCAGGATCTGCTGAACCTTAAACGTTACCTCAAACAGAAACAGTGGTTGGCGAACAAGGACGTTCATCCTGTTTACGACGGTAAGTTATCCGCCGACTGGCTGGAATTCCAGGCATTACATCGGCAAGACCCGGGCCATTTACACGAAGGGCATGAGGAACATGAGGGGCATGAGGAGACGGCTTCAGAATATAGCGACAATGGTCTTCCGGCTTTTCCGCCTGAAGGGTATGTCCGGTTAAGTGGTAACGGTGAGGGGTACTTTTCTCATGGGTGGATATTCGAGCCCGCATTCAGGTTTGAGCGGGAAACCATAGACAAGGTTCTCTACAGCGTTCCGGTAACACGGATGAAAGCGCTGATACGAACCACCGAAGGCGCACGAATCTACAACTATGCCGGTGACAGGGTTGAAAACCAGGGGCTCCATGACACCCAGGACAGCCGCATAGAATTGATCACCACCAAGGAATTTCCCGTCGCTGAGTTTGAACAGGCTCTGCTGGCAGCAGCAGTTAAAGCATGAGCGCATCAGATCACCCAAGCAGCCCCTCTCGCGCACCGGTCATCG
>CAXPUI010000482.1:0-3720 GCA_964220205.1 Candidatus Allofontibacter communis
GCAAAATTGATTACCTTGATATTTCAATGATTAACCTTTGCTATGACCGAACGATATACAACAAGGACTTCATTACCTGGCTCGACAATGCACCGATACAGAATTTCATGCCGGCAGACTGGGTACTGAACCGCGATAGTTCTAGAAAGAAGAAACCTCAGATATTGAGCTGCGACTGGGCGACTCCGCCTGAGCATCGTGCGAATTTGCTGAACGACTCCTGGGTCGTGGAGCAATGCCAGAAAACCGCCCGCCGCATGAACGAGATATTTCCTGGGAGCATCGATCACCTGGAAGAGATACGTGTACTGGTTCGGGCACACTCGTGGGTCAACTATTCGCCAGGCTATGTCAGCGAAGTGATGCCGTTTGTCTCTGCAGATATAGGCCGGATCGTTATGGCTGCTACAGACCATGGGTCGTTCGAATTCGCGATGGAATCCGGTATCGATAGTGCCGAAAGAGCTAAAGGCTGGTTGAACCAGGCGTAATACCGTTTTGCCAGTGTCTTGGATGTCCTTTGGCGATAGTGTTGACTGCTTGTCCGAGTGTCGTATGGTACGATTGATTGCTAAGTTCGACTATCAGCACAGTCTCACCAGAACACAGACGCGGGCGCCTGCAAAGTCGCCAATTAATCAAAGTCAATTTTTCCTGAAATGTCTGGTGTTTCTCGAGTCATGGTCAAAGGATTTGATGTTTGTGTTCGGCAGTCTTCTACATAATGCAGTCTTCTACATAATGAAGCGTAGCGTCGTGCTTCCAGAGATAGCCCAATGATATGAACCCTTCCAAACAACGGCTAACAGAGGCTGATCATCAGATTGACCCATTTGCTGGGGCGAAAGACGGTTTCTTCGAGAGGAGGCTGCAAAAAAGGTTTGTGGAATATGCCTCTGTTGTAGCTGCGGCAGCGGTTTGTGTCGGTTACGGCTTTCTCGTGATAGCCTCCGAACTTGATGTCGTTCGCAATATCGCATTCATCCTGAGTTTTGCAGGTTTTGTGGGAGCCTTCCTGGTTTCTCGATTGTCTGGCAATGTCAGGTTGGGTGCTTTGCTTCTCACGGTTACCGGACTGGCTATCACCTTATTGCCTTCCTTTCTGGATGGTGGTCTACATTCTCCTTATGTTATATGGTTTGTTTTCGTGCCGCTCATAGCGGGGTTACTGATTGGTCCGCGTCTCGCCTCCATTACTGGCTTGATTGGGCTTCTCGCGGTGATTCTCATGACTGTCTTCGTAGAACTGCTGCCGACTGACTCAGGCGTGACGCATTCCACAGGATTGATGGCGCTAAATCTTATGCTGGCCATCCTGTTTTGCATCTTCATGGGTTGGTTTTTGGCAGTGACCCTGGAGCGTTATCGGCAACAGGTTGGCGATGCGCTGGCTGCGATGCAGGAAAAAAATGCGGCGTTGATAGAAAGTAATGACCGATTTGCCAGCAGCCTGAGGCTTTCCAAGGATGCTATTGTCATCATTGATCGAGAAGCCAAGATCCTTATTTTCAATCCGGCCGCGGAAAACATGTTCGGGCTGTCAGCTGATGAGGCAATCGGCCAATCTATGCCGGATAAGTTGATACCCCCTCGCTTGCGCAATGCACACAAAAAGGGGTTTGAGAATTACCTTCAAACGGGAGAGGCTAGCATCCTCGGAACGACCATAGAAACCCAATCCCTGCGGGCGGATGGATCAGAGTTCCCCGTTGAATTGACGGTGCAGGAGATTATCAATGACCAGGAGCCTCACTTCATTGCCTATATCAGTGATCTGACTGAGCAGAAAAACCTGCAACATGAACTGGAATCCTAGGCCAGGAAAATCGACCATAAAGTTCGCCTTGAGTCGATAGGTACACTGGCTGGCGGTATTGCCCACGATTTCAATAATCTGCTGATGATTATAAAAGGTTATACAGAGATGCTCGTTGTGCGGCCAGATCTGGCGGATGCCGCCAGGGAGCAGGTTCGAGAAATAGATCGCGCCAGCGACAAGGCTCGAGACATTACCCGTCAACTGTTGACATTCAGCAGAACTGACAACGGGACAAAAGGGCATGTTGATCTCGTCGAGGTGATTGACAATCTGGTGGGTATGCTCAACCGAATACTGCCAGATACGATAGCGCTGGAGACCGAATTGGAAACGGGACTCTGGCTTGTTCGAAGCGAGAGAGTTCGCCTGGATCAGGCGTTGATGAATCTCATTCTGAATGCAGTGTATGCGATGCCCGACGGCGGGGTAATTTCTTTGACTGCTGGCAATGTTGTTCTGGAAGCTGCAGAGGCCCTAAAAATTGGCGATCTTGATCCTGGCGATTATTGCAGAATCCGAGTCAGGGACGAGGGCACAGGTATGGATTCCGAAACCATGAGACATGTCTTTGAGCCCTACTACACGAGTAAACCCGCTGGAGAAGGCTCGGGGCTGGGATTGTTCGTCACCTATGGTATCGTCGAAGCAAGTGGTGGTGCGATTACCGTCATGAGCCAGCCAGGGGTTGGTTCGACCTTTACTATTTACTTGCCGAGGTCAGATGTGCGCAGGACTGTAGCACAGGCTTCTTCGTCTAGTGGTTCGAATAAGCAGGGTGACAACGAGACTATCCTGGTTGTGGAAGATGAAGCGGCCATCAGGAAACTTCAGGTCGAGGCTCTTCTCAGAGCCGGATATCAGGTTGTTGAAGCGGCTGACGGGGAAAGAGGCTATGAGCTGGCGCTTGCGCGCGCTGGAGAAATCCAATTGATTATTTCAGATCTCAATATGCCTAAGCTGACCGGTGAGGCGATGATGCGCCGACTTCGACTGGCTGGACAGAACGTAAAAGTTATCTTCGTCTCTGGTAATGCTCAGGACATGATTGAAATAGAAAACGAAGATACCGAAAGGTTGATCCACAAACCCTTTTCCTTGAAAGTCCTGACGGATACAGTCCGCGACCTCCTAGACCGTTAGACTGGTTTTTGGTGCAGAAGTATTTTGTCGCGAGCTGAGCAGATGTGAGAGTGTGTCAGTTGCAGTTCTGTCATCTATCCTGGAGTCGAATTAACTGAATAACGCTTCTCAAGAATTTAGCTACAGCCCTGATATGAAGCATCGACCAAATCGAATCCGACTTGTGCTAAGCGCGTTGGTCGTCTTGCTGATCCTGATGCTGCCAATATCTCTAGTCTCCCTCGATGATGACTTCTATCGGCGACAACTGGTTGCCACCATAGCGGCGCGGACTGATTACCAGTTACAGATTGATGGTACCTTCCAGGTTCACTTTTCCTTTACGCCAGGTTTCATCGCTACCGGGATCAGCATTAGCAGCCAGGGTCGCTCATCCGTATACAGAGCCGAGCGGCTGGGCTTGAACGTCTCACTTTTCTCCTTGCTGTTAGGAGACCCGGTGATCGCTCACCTCGCTATCGAAGGCATGGTTCTGGATTTGGCAGTCTTCGATGATAAGGGTTCAAACGGGGAGGACAGGCAGAAGACGGCAACATGGACGCTGCCCCGCGTTTCTCGGCTGGACCTGCGTGATGTCGTTATCCGCCATGATGATTTGGTTATTGCAGAGCTTGCGAATTGGCGCATCGAAGAGAACATTGATGCTGATTCAATGGAACTCCGCGGCGAGGGAGATCTGCTTGGGCAGCAGTATCAGATCCGGGGAGAGCTGGGTTGTTCATCCAGCAAATTATCTACGCTCGCTGTGTGTCCTGTCAGGG
>CAXPUI010000483.1:0-2439 GCA_964220205.1 Candidatus Allofontibacter communis
GGATAAGGTTGCTGGCAAGGAAAATCCGCCCGTGCACTTATGGCACCCGGCAAACCAGCAGGACATCGACATGATCATCCAGCGGGATGGCACCTGGCTCTACCAAGGAACGCCGATCAGGCGCCGGCGTCTTGTTCATTTATTTGGGTCAGTGTTGCGGCGTGAAGGTGATGACTATTATCTCGTGACGCCTGTCGAGAAATGCAGGATCACGGTGGAGGATGCACCATTCCAGGCGCTGCTGATGTCCGTCAGCGGCACGGATTCAGCCCAGTGGCTGCAGATGACGACCGACATGGGTGAAGAGGTCATAGTCGATGCGGAGCACCCTCTCCGGATGACACAGCAGGGCAATGAGTGGGTGCCCTATGTGCTGGTGCGTGATGGTATGGAGGCAAGGGTTAGTCGCAACGTCTACTACCAGTTAGCAGACCTGATGGTAGAATACAAGGGTGTGATAGGGGTCTGGTCCGGCGGGACGTTCTTTGCCTGCATGGCGCTGTAGTGGGGTGTGCTCACCATGCGGGATTTTTGGTGGATACCCGCTAGCGACTTTCTAATTGTGTTGAGCAGCAAAAATAAAAAGTCGCTGTCGGTATCAGTATCGCTTTCGCGATGTTGATTGAAGATCACATATTCCCGTAGTTGGGGCCGCCAGTACCTTCGGGTACCACCCAGTTGATATTCTGGGCCGGGTCCTTGATATCGCAGGTCTTGCAGTGAATACAGTTCTGCGCATTGATCTGGAACTTATTGGAACCGTCTTCCTCTTGAACAATTTCGTAGACACCGGCAGGGCAGTAGCGCTGCGCTGGCTCAGCGTAGAGTGGCAGGTTCGAGTTGAGCGGAATGCCGGGGTCAGTCAGCTGCAGGTGGCAGGGTTGATCTTCCTCGTGGTAGGTGTTGGTCAGGAACACGGAAGACAACTTGTCAAAACGGATGACACCATCAGGTTTCGGATAATCAATTTTGCGAGCCTTGGACGCCAGTTTCATGCCTGCATGGTCTGGTACCGGGTCGGTCAGGGTGATGGGCAACTTGCCGCGGAAGATCGTCTGCTCAATCCAGATAGCGGCTGAACCCAGCAGCAGGCCAAGCTTGTGCATCCAGCCTGTGGTGTTTCGGGCCTGATGCAATTCTTCGAAGAGCCAGGAAGACTTGTACTTTTCAACGTAGCTTTCAAGTTCCTGCCCGCCGGTGGAGCCACCCTTGATGGCATCAAAGACGGCCTCGGCCGCCATCATGCCGGACTTCATTGCTGTATGGGTGCCTTTCTGCTTCAGGTTGTTCAAGAAACCGGCGTCGTCTCCGACGAGCAGGCCGCCAGGCATCGTCAGTTTAGGCAGTGCGTTGAGCCCCCCTTTAATAACGGCGCGGGCACCGTAGGAAACCCGCTTACCACCCTCGAGATAATCGCGGATGAACTTGTGGCCTTTCCAGCGCTGGAATTCATCGAAAGGGCTTAGATGCGGGTTTTTGTAGTCGAGATTGATGATGAGGCCAAGCGCGACCTGGTTGTTCTCCAGATGGTATAGATAGGAGCCACCAAGGCTGCCTCCGGGGCCGTGGTCGAGTGGCCAGCCCATGGTGTGGATGACCTTGCCCGGTGTGTGCTTGGCGGGGTCAATTTCCCAGATTTCCTTGAAACCAATCCCGTAGTGTTGAGTGTCTGAATCTGCATCCAGATGAAATTTCTCAATCAGCTGTTTGCCGAGATGCCCTCGGCAGCCTTCCGCAAAGAGGGTGTATTTGGCGTGCAGTTCATAACCGGGCTGGTAGGCCGGTTTCTGTTCTCCGTCCATGCCGATGCCCATATCACCTGTGGCAACGCCTTTGATGGAGCCATCCTCGTTGTAAAGCACTTCGCTGGCAGCGAATCCAGGGAAGAGCATAACACCCAGTTCCTCCGCCTTTTCGCCGAGCCAGCGGCACAGGTTGCCAAGGCTGGTCGCATAGTTGCCGTCGTTGTGCAAACCTGATGGCACCAGGATGCCGGGCAGTTTCATCCCTTGGTGATCATCAGTTAGGTAATAGAAAATGTCGTCGGTGACAGGGTTGTTGAGCGGTGCACCCTGTTCCTGCCAGTCCGGAATCAGTTCATCCAGCGCGCGGGTCTCTATGACAGCACCAGAGAGGATATGGGCGCCGATTTCTGAGCCTTTTTCGACGAGACAAACGGTAAATTCCTCGCCCGATTCCATTGCCATCTGGGCGAAGCGTATTGCCGCCGAAAGACCTGCGGGACCGCCCCCGACCACGACCATATCAAATTCCATGGATTCTCTTTCCACAGGGTGTCTCCTCATTTACTGACTTTAAAAACTGCTGATCACAGGGATATTCGGCCGAGTTCCCGGGCGAGCTTATCACCCGGTAACAGCACCTGTTATGTCCTTTATTAAGTTCCTGATTTTACACGTTTTTCAAAAAATTGTGCAA
>CAXPUI010000484.1:0-5042 GCA_964220205.1 Candidatus Allofontibacter communis
CAGGAGGTCGTCTTCACTGCCGAGCAGGTCATCACCACCCAGGAGGTCGTCTTCACTGCCGAGCAGGTCATCACCACCCAGGAGGTCGTCTTCACTGCCGAGCAGGTCATCACCACCCAGGAGGTCATCCTCGCTGCTTAGCAGGTCATCATCACCCACTAGATCATCCTCGCTGCCGAGCAGGCCCTCTGAGGCCAACAGCAGGCTGTCCTGACCCGGACTGGGATCCTCGGTTGCGTAGGCAGGCATCGCTGCCAGAGCACCGAGGCAAAGTGCGGTAGCGAGCAAACGAAGCAATAGAGAATGGTTGGTAGGACCTAACAGAGCGCTGCACGCCCGGTTAGTTCGAGAAACAGATAGTTCAAATGGGAAGTACAACGTGGCCCTCACTGGCTTGCTAGTTTGATTAAGCCCGTAGCCTCCCAACGGGCGATCGGCTCCGGTCGCAGGGCGACCCGCCGTTAGACGCATTTTAGCCAAATCATTAATGAATATCATCGAACGATTCAATTCTACGCGCTCTCTATTCTGATCGGCGAAACTCCAGAAAACTTTAGGCGAATCTAACAATTTTCGTTGTTATAAATTTCGCCTATCTTGCTGAATTCACGGTGTTTTTGGCCATTACGGGTTTCTCAGCCGATTCGCTGCGGGAATAGTCAATAATTCCCTAATGCAGCACAAAATCTGCTCGCTCCTGGGCGAAGGTCAGATGAACGATTGCAACATGCATCACAGTCTTTGTCGATGTGACGGCTGGTTGCCAGGGCGATATCAACCAGGCGTGGCTGACTCTGATGCCTTGACCCTGAAAAAGACTGCGTAGAGCAATGGGACGACCACCAGTGTCAACAGCGTCGCGAATGTCAGGCCAAAAACAATGACCACGGCCATCGACTTGAAGAACGCGTCGAGCATAAGTGGGATGACGCCGAGAACAGTTGTCAGGGTGCCCATCATCACGGGTCGGACACGACTGCTGGCAGCATCAATGATCGCATCGTATCGGGGTTTACCCTCCCTGATTTCAAGGTCAATCTGGTCCACGAGCACGATTGCATTTTTGATTAGCAGTCCCGACAGTGAGAGGAGACCGAGGATCGCCATGAATTCGAGCAGGGTATTGGTTGCCAGCAGTCCAACGACAACGCCTATCAGGGACAGCGGTACAACCAGCCAGATAACCACGGGCTGCCTGACTGTGCCAAAGAGAACAAAAACCGTAACAACCATCGCGAGGAGGCCGAAAGGTATCGTTGACGCCAGGTCTTCATTCGACTCCTGTGAGTTACCATACTCACCCTCCCATTCCAGAGCGTACCCCGGTGGTAGTTCAATTGCCTCGATATCGTCGCGGAGGCGGTTGAGCAAGTCAGAGGCGTAGTCGTCGGGTTGCGGGTCAGACTGCGCTTTAATTTTCCAGATACGGTCTTCCCGCTTGAGGGAACCGTTATCCCAGACCGTGTGAAAGCTCTCAACAACCTGGCCGATGGGGACTGTCCTGCCAGTCGTCGAACTGATGATCTGAATGTTCTGGATTTCATCGATGCTGACACGTTCATCCAAGGGAGCCCTGCTGATGATGGGAATCAGGTCATCACCCTCCCGGTAAACACCCACGGTAGTGCCGGAGAAGTTGTTGGCTATTGCCGCGGCGAGGTCGGACCTCGACACACCGGCGCGCTGACCTTTGAGATGAGAATAAACAGGCTCGACACTTGGTACTTGCTGACGCCAGTCGTCCTTGATCGAAATGGCACTGCCTTCTTCGGTCATCACGCTTTTGGCCTGGTCTGCCAGGCTTCTCAGTATCGCGGGATCCGGGCCGCTGAAAGCTGCTTCGATCTTGGAGCCACCGCCAGGACCTAATATAAATCGCCAGGCTTTACCCTGCGCATTGGGGTATTGCTCGTCGATGTGACTCTGGATACGGGTCAATAACCCATCAATCAGCTGGTAGCTCTCAGTCCTGACAAGGAGTTGAGCATACGCGGGATTAGGTTGCTCAGGGGTGTAGGTCAGCATGTACCTGATGCCGCCGGCACCAATTGAAGTGCTGACATAGTCCACACCGTCCAGTTCCCTGACAAAAGATTCAATCTTTTCTATATCACTACGGGTCTGCTCGATGCGAGTGCCTTGAGGCAGCCAATAGTCAACAACGAGCTGAGGAGAAGTTGAAGCGGGAAAGAATCCGGACTTAACAAACTGAAATCCCCAGATTGACAGGATGAACAGGCCGACGACAGCACCCAGAACGATGGTCCGCAAAGCAAGCATGTTCGTCAGCAGACCCTTGAAACCCAGTGTAAAGCGGTTTTCTGCTGGTTCAGAACCGCTGTCACTGTTTTGTTCTCTGAACAACCAGTAACAGAGCAGGGGGGTCAGGGTTACTGCAAACAACCAGCTGTACAGGAGCGAAACAAGAATCACCCAGAACAGGTCGCCTGTGTATTCAGCGGTGTCTCCCGGCGCAAATCCGATGGGTGCAAACGCGATGATACCGACCAGGGTGCCGCCGAGCAGAGGCCACTTGGTCTGATCCACGATATGGGCTGCAATGTCGAGTTTTTTGAGACCACGACCAACACCAACGAGAATGCCCTCTGTGACGACGATCGCATTGTCGACCATCATGCCCAGCGCGATAATCAGCGCGCCCAGGGATATTCTATGCATGGGAACGTCTATGAGTTGCATGGTCGCCAGGGTTGCCGCGATGGTGAGTACCAGCCCCGCGCCAATGACGAGAGCGGACTTCAGGCCCATAAATATCATCAGGGTCACGAGTACGATCACCAGTGCAGCCAGGACGTTCAGGACAAAATTTTCAACGGACAGCTGGACTTCCTCAGCCTGGTTGTAAAACTGATGTAATTCCATGCCGACTGGACGTCGGTTTTCAGCGTCGACCAATCTCTCGCTGACCGCGGTACCGATCTTGACAATATTGCCGCCCTGAACGCCGGAGATACCAATCGCAATCGCTGGTTCACCATTGAAACGATAGAGTTTCGCCGGAGGAGACTTGTAGCCTCGCCAGACATGAGCAACATCCTTAAGGTACACCACCCGGTTGTTCTGGCCTGTCTGAATCAACAGGTTGCTGATCTCTTCAACTGAGTCGATAGCGCCGCTCGGTCGAATAGTCAACCGCTGGGTGCCCACGTCAACCTCACCGCTCGCAACCACGGCATTCTGTTGCTCCAGTGTTGCATAAATGTTGTTGAGCGAGATGCCTAAGGAGGCGATGTTTGACTGGGAGACTTCAACGAATATGGCTTCCTGCAGGGCACCGTCGAGCACGACCTTCGTTACACCTTCGACTTGCAACAGGTCGCTTTGCAATGTCTCCGCATACCGTCGGAGCTCGGCAGGGGTGAAGCCGTCTCCTGTCAAAAAATAGTACAGACCGTACACATCGCCAAAATCGTCATTAACGAAGGGGGTCCCGACCCCGGGAGGTAACTGGCGAGTGGCATCGTTAACCTTGTTTCTGACTTTGGTCCAGATGAGCTGCAGGTCGGACTTGGTCGGTGAAAACTCGTATTTGATGTTTACGGTGATCTCGGAACGCCCGAAAACGGACTTTGACTCAATACTGTCAACTTCCTGCAACTGCTGCAGCGCAGTCTCCAGCGGGTCGGTGACTTCTTCAGCTACCTCAAGGGGGGTAGCGCCTGGATACTGGGTGATGACCAGGGCTGATCGGATGGTGAATTCGGGGTCTTCGAAGCGCGGCATGGTGTTATAGGCCATGAGACCACCGCCCAGGGCGAGCAGGATCACAATGATGCTCAGCACCTGGTTCTTGATAGCGAACTCTGCGAAATTCATGATGCGTGCATTCCTTGCTGGCTATTCTGTCCAGGGGCGCACAGCCTGTCCTTCAGACAGGTAGGCGCCGCCCGCAGCGACAATCTGGTCCCCGGCCATGAGGCCTTTCACCATGACATTCTCGCCGACCCCAGGCAGCGCCTCAACGTTCCTTCGGGTAACGGTTTGTGTGCCCGTCTCGTAAAGCCAGACATAACGGCCATCCCCATCGCTCTGCACAGCCGCTATGGGTACAGGAACTGCAGAATCTGCAGCGGAAAAGTCAGCGACCCTGACGATAACTGTCGCGTTCATGCCGGGCAGGATGAGCAGCCCGGATGGTGGCGTGAAGACAAAGGTGACTTCATAGGTTTGCGAAGTGGCGTCTGCGACGAGGTTCGCCTCACTGAATGTTGCGTCGATGATGGCATCTGGAGCGGCTTCCAGAATCACCTGGGCGTGTCGAACGTTTTCAGACTGTGACGGTACGTTGGCAAGCACCGATGCTGGTAGATTGATCTTGGCTTCGAGCGAACCAACGTTGATAACCGTGGCGATTAGGGCGCCTGCGCTAACGGTCTGCTGTTCGCGCACCGGCACACTCGCAATAGTGCCGGCAAAGGGCGCGACAATCGCCGTGTCTGCCAGCGTCTTGCGGGCGCTATCAAGTTGTGCTTTGGCGACATCTCGCTTTGAACGAAGTTGGGCCAGCGCACTCTCCGAAATCGCATTCTGGGCTGCCAGCTTTTCTGATCGTTCGAACTCGTCCTGGGCGCTGTCGAAAGAGGCTTTTGCTGACGCAACAGCGAGTTCGAAATTCCTGGGGTCCAGGCGAGCGATGACGTCACCCTGGCTTACCCTGTCTGATTCGGAGACGGGCAGGGTCTGAAGGATACCGCCAATAGGAAAACTCAGCTCAGCGGTTTGACCGGCATTAATGACAGCGGGATATCGGGCGGCATTAGCAGCTGCTGACCCGGAAATTGCTGCCAGCTTGACAGGTCGCTGTGCGGGGTCACTGTTGTCTTCCGTGGGAGCGGGAGAACATGACATCAGCAGGACAAAGCAAAACGTCAGAAAGCAACGTGAGGCGGCGGGATATTCCATCATTCCATTCTCAAGCAGGTAAATCCATTGCGAGGGACTATAACTGGAGTCGTTGTAAAAATCTGAGTTAGATTGTAAAGTTTCACAACCTGATATCAGGTATATTCAAGGCTCCTTAC
>CAXPUI010000485.1:0-2919 GCA_964220205.1 Candidatus Allofontibacter communis
CGCGAGGAGTCCTGAGTTCGAGATGCGCTGGTCAGAGAGGATAGGGGCTGACAGGAGTCGCCGCGCTACTGTCATTGAAACGGAACGCGGTGATGTAGAGGTTGCCAGAGAAGGTGATGAAGGAGGGCAATTTACGTGTTTATCCGGTTGGTGAGAAACAATCTCGACCAACATTAACATTAGAACGTTCTTTAATTTCTCCTGTTATGGGACGGGGGGTGAAGGTCGCAGCCTGTAAATGTCTTGTTTAATCAGTCTTACTAACCCCGGCTTGTCGGGAGTGCCACTCGACTAACTCACCGGGGCGTTGGAGCTTTGAAGCACTCTCGATGAGGCTGGATTACAGGCCAGCCTCAGCAGCCATAATTTTTTTGTAGAATTCATCGTCCATCCGCTCGTAGCTGGACGCACCCGGTTTCCAGACGTAGATATCATCGGTTACTTTGTCAGGATGGAATGCTGCTTCCCGCAGATCGCCTTTTTGCAATTTGAAAGTTCCAGTCAGTTGTTGTTCCTGCAGGATGCGGATAAAGACCGGTCGAGCGTAACTGGCCAGATCCTCTTGGACCAGGTCTGACATAGAATCGGGCCTAAATTCCGTGCCCTCTCTCAGAACCAGCGCAGCCATACCTGCTCTACCGTCTGTGCCTGGCACTGCGACGCCGTAGACATTGCAGACATCAACGTCGGGCTGGCCATTGATGATTTCACCGACCTCGTTGGTTGAGCAGTTTTCGCCTTTCCAGCGAAAGGTGTCCCCGACGCGATCGACAAACTGATAGTGTTTCATGCCGCAGGCGAATCCAGCGTCCACCATTTTGATGAGGTCCCCGGTGTTAAAGTAAGCATCGCCTTCTTTGAAAACATTGCGTAGGATCTTTTTCTCTGTTGCCTCGCGATCGGTATAGCCGACGAACTCAGTTGCTTTGGTGATGGGGCCAAGCAGCAAGCCCGGTTGTCCCGGTGTCACCTTTTTGCAGAAGCCGTTTCCGTCACGGACAATTTCATCGGCTGCGACGTCGTACTCAACAATGGAAGGCGGCATGATAGCGGCACCAATTGTCTGATCCCGATTGAAGAAATTCATAAAAGTCGCGTTGCCTTCTGAAGCACCGTAAAACTCGTAGATCCGCGGCATGGCGAAGCGTTCTTTGAATTCCATCCAGATATCCGGTCTCAACCCATTGCCGGTCATTTTCTCCAGCGGGTTGTCGGCATCGTCAGGTTGCGCCGGCTGCGCCAGCAGGTATCGACACAGTTCGCCGATGTAGATGAAGCTATTGCATTTATGTTCGCGAATGTCATTCAGGAACTGACTGGCCGAGAATTTTCGTTTCAGCACCACAGTTGCACCGACGCTCATGGCGCCTAAAAAACCAATGCACAGTCCGGTTGCGTGATAGAGAGGCAGGCAGATGTACAGGCAGTCGTCTCTGAGAAGTTTCATGCCAACGCCTTTGCCCAGGTCACAAAAAAGGGTCTGGCGACTGTGTTTTTGAATGGCCGCCTTTGGCATACCCGTAGTGCCGGAAGTAAAAATGTAAATGGCAGGGTCCTGCTGGCGAAGCGGAGGAATGTGTTCTCCCGGAATGGGTTCAGTCCTGTTTATCACGTCACCAAAGTTAACGCCCCAGTTGGCAGTCGCGGGAGCGTCTGCATCTTCGACAATGAGAAAGTCCTTGCCTTCTTCGAGATCACAGTCGCCTTTGATGGCAGCCACGACATCACTGTGTTCGCTGCCGAGAATCATGACGCGTGCATTGGTCGTCGAGATGCAGTGAACCAGCTGTGTGCCGTGCAGGTTGGTATTGATGAGTGAAACCGCCGCACCAGCCCGCATGATGCCAAACAGGTTTTCGATGAACTCGATGCGGTTATCCATCATCAGGCTGACGGTATCTCCGAAAGATATGCCCCTGTCTCGCAGGGCCTGGGCAATCTGACTGGCGCGACGATCCAGTTCGCCCCAGGTGATGCTTCGGCCCTCGAAGATGATGGCAACCTTGTTAGGGCATTCGTTAGCGTTGTTCGCCAGTCGTAAAGGCAGGTTGTCGATATCCTCAGGAGAGGGTGGATTGATCGCCATCCTGTAAACCAAGGGAATAATGTCCCGGACGATAACTTGGGCGCTCGACACTGCCTCGGCGAGTACCGACATACAAGGCTCCTCTCTCTACTTCTGACTTTTGTGCTTCTTCTATACCACGAACAGCATCGACATGGGATATTTTTGCAAGTTGTTTTTCGCGTTAAGAAAAGGCCAGCGATTGCTGGCCTTTTCCTGGAGCGGTTTTTGATCGGGCTGTAGCGAGGAGAAGGGGCGGGTGATTTGTGATTTTCCCTTTAGATTGCCTGGCTAAAAGGGAAATCGTGGAGGGCAATTAGCAGCAGACTGCAGCCACCGCCAATATTACACATGTGAATTCTCCGATGATGATGGGTTCTTTAATCAGTTATACCAGTAGACAGGTTTATCCGTTTCATCGAGTGGCTCATCCAGATGTTTGTCAGGGTATTGCGGACCACTGACTAACGGTGGGCGCAGGGGCGCAGTCCAGTCGCTCATCCCTTCTGCAATCAACTGCTTCAGTCGATCGAGTTGTTCCGGTTCGCTCTCCGCCAGGTTGTATTGCTCCGTCGGGTCCACGGCGAGATTGTAAAGAAAGGCCGTTTCGTCCGGGTCGCTGAGCTGCAGCTTCCAGTCACCACTGCGCACCGTGCGATAGGTTCCTGTACGCCAGAAAATCGCCTCATGAGGGTCGTTGGTGATCTTGCCATCCAGATAGGGCAGGAGATCCACGCCGTCTATTTCCCGATCGATAGGTACGGCGACGTTTGCCGCTGCTGCGGCGGTGCTAAAGATATCGATATGGGTCACAGGTCGTTGATACTCGCTGCCAGCTTCAATGCGGTCAGGCC
>CAXPUI010000486.1:0-4925 GCA_964220205.1 Candidatus Allofontibacter communis
CAGCGATTCAATACCTTGCGACCGCTGTTCATCCATCCAACGCCAGAGATCTTCTGGATTGACCGAAACCAGCCTGGAGAAAGGCAGATCAGGCGCCTTATCGTCCCGAAAGATGACATTCCTGTGAAGATTCTCAAATTCCGGACCACCGGCGGTATATTCATAGCCGATGAACGTCGTGAATGCACCAGGATCGTTGTGACGCTCCGCTGCGGCAACAATGTCCTGCCAGGCGGATTGGGCTGCGTCGCGATCATCCAGCACGTCTTCAAGGCCAGGGTTAGTTGACATCCGCAGAAGGTGCTGGATAGCTGCCGCAAAGGCCGCTCTTGAATCAGCCGGGGTTTCGATATTGCGGGCAATGCTTCCTATTTCCAGCTCACTCAGAGGCCCACTGCCCTCTGCTGCTTCCCGGACGGCACCCAGGTAGAAGGCGTGATCGGTCACGGCAAGAAAGTCCAGCGGCTTCTTCATTTGCATTTCAAAACCGCTGGCGTGGCTGATCATTTCCCCTTTACCGAATCGGTAGGCATCATCCGGGGTAGCCCGCGTACCCATGAGGTACGCGTCAAAGGAGTAGCGCGTGTGGATATGCAAATCGCCAAAGAAGGCACTTCTCAACGGGTTTTTTTCGACGACGGGTTCAGACACGGCCGACGGAGGTTCAACCGGGCTGGCCGTTTCCACCTGCTCGGGCTTCGAACACGACACGACAGTTATCACGAGCAAGACAGATAGCAGACTGACCAATGATGCCTTCATCCCCACCCCTCCATTATTGTTGTTATAGGGAGACCCGAGCTTACCCTACTCCGCCTGTCTCGACACCCCTCTTGGCAGTCACACCAGCGGCTTTGCTATGATTACCCGATGCCTTTACCTGCCGTTGAAGAAATACAGGCTCTGCTCGGTCATGAGTTTCCCGGGGGCCGTTACACTATTGCCCACTGGGAAAATTTTCTGCTGACTGAATGTACCGGCGCTGATCCCCTGCCCGACAACCTTGCGCACCCTGTTGCCCTGTTTCACGTCCCGATTCTTGGCGCGGGCACAAGCATTGCGGAAATGTTCCAGCTGGGTCAGGCAGAAACAGGTATCTCTATAGGTATAGAAAGCTATGAATGGGAATTTCACCAGACACTCAGAGAAGAAACCGAATATCTTATCACCGGGAAAATAACAACGGCCGAACGGATCATCACAGACGACAAGACCTATGATCGTATTCAATTCAGATTCGATCTCGCCGATGACGCAGAACCCGTCGCTACGACCTTCGTTACCTGGCGTTACAGGCGAACACCATGAGCATCGACGTTGGATATGAAATACCCCCTTGGGACATGCCTCACGTGCTGCCAGAGCGCATGCGAACCATGGCCGCTATCCTGCGAGACCCTTATCCCGTCCACTGGGACCGACGCGTAGTCGCTGCTATGGGGCTGGGCGAACGCACCATCAATCAAGGCCCTCTCGGACTTAGCTACATGATCAATATGCTGCACGCCTGGGCCGGACATCAATGCATCAAGCGCCTGACCATGACCTTCCCGCTGCCAGTGTTTGAAAATGACCATGTAACGGCGAGAGGTGTCGTTACCGCCGTCAGGCAGCAGCAGAACTTGACCTACGCGGACTGTGATATCTGGCTGGAGCGCGACGGAGACCGACCGCTGGTGGGTACTGCCACCGTTTTGCTGGGAATGAAGGACTAGAGTCCCTGCCCGTCATCTCTCCCCGCAATACGAGATGTTGCCATCTGGGTCGCGGGATCAGGCACATTGCCGACCCAATTGCAGACCTGCGGATCGGACTCGCGAATATCTCCTGAAAGATAAACACCTTCCGATGTGAATATGCCGGCAAGATCGCCACGAGATATCCGGATGGTCCCATCATCCAGCAGTTCGTAGCGGGATGCAGGATCGAACGGGTGGGTCATGCTCATGATTCACCCACCCATTCTGTCAACTTATGATTCAACCAGCGGACTTTTGCCTCCTGGTAACCTGACAAGGTGACGCTGGCCTTGTAACTGGACTCCAGTCCCATTTGCACTTTAGGCATATTGAACACGTCCTGATCAAAGACCCGACCCAGGAAGCCCAATACCGTGGACCATTTCACATCATCACCTATCCAGTGAATTTTCGCGGCTGGAGGACGCTCACCCTGGAACGGCATCAACTGGAAACATTCCATAATGGCACTGCGGTGATCGTTACCATTGGGTCGGAAACGATAAACGATTTTGTTAAAGGCACCCCAGGGATGGAAGTTAGGCCACTGGGTATAGTCGATGCTATCGACTATCTCAGCGTCGCAGTATTGATCCACGCGATCCCCGGCGTCTGCCCTGAGGCCTTCCCGGCTCATGGCCGCCAGGTAGGCTCGTGCATTCATCCCTTCCGGAATCGGTGGGAGATCTGCTTCTTCTGGCAAGTCCATCATGGCGCGCAGCATGTCTTCATCCGTCAGATCATAGTCAAGCAGCGGGCTGGGTGTTCCACCTGGCGTAACAACACGCGCACAGTTTTCCCAGATATCGACCTGGCTGTTGGTATCCCCGAGACTTCTAAGAATCTGCGGGTGGGTTGCATTAACGTGATAGGCCTCGCAGAACGCTTCCTGGGCTATCTTCCAGTTACACGGCACGACTCGGGCGATGTGCGCCTGAATGTATAGCGAGCCCAGGTCCCACCGCTCAAATTGATCAGCAAGATCCTTGATAAAAGGCTCGAACGGCTCGCAATTCTGGTCAGGGTTAATAAAGACAAAACCAGCCCAGGTTGCGAGGGGTATCTCAGGTAGCGAGAACTCGTCATCGCTGATCTGAGGGAAGTCCCACCTGGCGGGGACATCTTTCAAGCAGCCATCGAGCTCCCAGGCAAATCCATGGAAAGCACAGCGGATTTCGGACGCGCGTCCATCAAACTCTTTAAGCATGCGGCCACGATGCAGGCAGGCATTCGGGTAACATTTAAGACTGCCATCCGTCTGGCGAACGATGATGAAGGATCGACCGACGATATCATAACGGATATGGTCACCAATCTCCGGAATCTCCTCCTCACGACAGGCAAATTGCCAGACTTTCATCCAGAGTCTCTCGACTTCTTTGTCGTGGTAGTCCTTCGAAATATAGCGGTCCTTGAGAAAGTCATCCGTGCCCAAATCCCGCGGCGACTGCAGCCGCAGAACCTCCGGCACCTCATGAGTATCCTGATCCAGCAATTCCTGGTAGGTCAGCCCGGGCGACCGGGTCATTGTGTCGGGATCAAGTTCTTTAAACATTTCGGCCATTATCTTTGCCTCCTTAAATACCGTCAGCACTGACTGTTTTATTGCAACAATCTACACCAAATCACCCCGGACGGAAATCACATATCACTGGGATTTGGAACATCCGTCGCCTTTGAAGCGGATTCAATAGACCCCGCGTCCAGGCGCTGTGCTTCTGGAATGGGGCTAAATTCGATGTGCAGTTCTGCCAAGGCTCGCAACGAGAAGTTGCGCGTACACTCAAAGCTGTTCAGTCCATCAGCAAAATGCAGGTCTTCAATCCGGTGAACCAGGGCATGAAACGCCCAATAAAGCTCTCTGCGAGCCAGGGGAGCACCGATGCAATGATGGGTCCCCGACCCAAAGCCAAGGTGCCTGCCCGGTTTGGCACGATCCAGGTCTATCTGATCGGCATCTTCAAATTCACGTTCGTCGCGATTAGCTGCCGCAAAACGGATATTCACCATCGCACCTGCCGGGATGGTGGTTCCCTGAATTTCAACATCCCTTGCAGCTCGTCGAAACAAACCCTGCACCGGCGATTCCAGTCTCACGACTTCTTCGCAGAAAGTCCGGAGGTATTTCTCCGGTTCCGTTTTCCGTTTGTTCCAGACTTCGGGATTCTCGACAAGTAATTTCACGCCGTAGGAAATAGCATTAGTCGTGGTCTCAGACCCACCGACGAACGTATCCGCCATCATCTCCGCATGCAGTTCATTATCGGTCAACGGCCGGCCCCATTCCGGGATCACCCGGTTCACCATATCGGACAGAAGCGTATCGTCGGGCTCTTTCCTCAAGCGCTCAAATATAGGCTGAAAATAATGCTGCGCTTCAATCTCCATCTCCACCGACCAGCGCTCTTCTGCCTCGCTCTGCATCATGCCCAGACGCTGAACCCAGGCATCAGTCCAGGCCTTGATCTGCCAGATGTCCTTTTCCGGCACACCCATTTGCTGGCCGATAACGATAAGGGGCAAGGGTACTGCCATCTCTTTGACCCAATCACATCGACCTTCATCAACCAAGGCATCAATAAGCTTGTAAGCGGTATCCCTTACGAACGGATCCAGCGCATTAATCTTGCGCGGATTAAAGGCCTCATTGAACATCGCCCGCATCTGCTTGTGGTTCGGGTCATCGCGCCCTGCCAGCGTTGCACCGGGAACCCAGCCTTTTTCTTCGTAAAGCTGCATCATCCGCCTGGCTCGCTCGGTATCGATACGTTCTCGGCTACCGCCGCCCGCCCGCATATCATTGGAGAAGTTCGCAGGATCCAGCAATACCCCCCTGAGGTCCTCGAAACGTGTAATGACATAAAATCCGGTTACCGGGTCAATCCATACGGGCTCCTCATCACGAAGCAACCGGTACGCATGATAGGGGCAGTTCTGTAAACCGTGATCGAGAAAATTGATCTGATCCGTCGCGTCTGGCACGACTGGTTCGTAGGGTAACTTTTCAGTAGTCATGTTGGCATAGTCTTCAAATTATTTTATCGGCGTCGAATAGTACTGGGTGTTCCTGCTGGTCTTCAGTATCAACCCTCACGACGACTCAACACTAGGCCCGACTTCGTCAAAGTCCTCAAGATGCCCCCGGATCAGGTCTTCGCCAGAGTGCGTCACATCTATCCTGCTTAT
>CAXPUI010000487.1:0-4439 GCA_964220205.1 Candidatus Allofontibacter communis
GACCTCGTGCATGGCCGATATGCTGCCAATCTCGTTGGTAAACAACGTCATATGGTGCAGTTCCTGTTCAGTCGAGATCGCGAGCCAACAGCACCCAGCTGGAATCATCGCCGGCCTGATTGGCTGAACACAGAACAGGGCTGTCAGGTGCCCATCTGGCGAAATATCTGGTCGTGGCACCTTGGCACGGAAGATTCGACATTATCTGAACGCTCCGTTGAGGAATTGTCACAACTAGTGCTGAGTTCGGAAGACGACATCGCGATTGGCGCAGCTTATGAACTTGGCGCAATGCAGTCCGGGTTGGAGGCATTGTGGCCGTACTTTTTTTCCCACGACCCGGATATCCGGTCCATTGCCGCTTACGGCATCGTGCGAGCAGGCAGTAACGCCGTGCCAAGATTGTTGGACGAAGTGAAAAGAGCTGATCCTGGGCTTCAGTTGAGAATCGTCGATGTGATAGGTGATATCGGTTTGGAGGCCAATACTGCCGTGTCAATGCTGATTTCGCTGGTCACCAGTGAAGATGTCCTGGTTCGCAGGGCGGTGTTTGAGGCCTTGGGTATGGTACTGCAGGCAGATGCAACATTGCCGGCTGATGTGGTCGAGGCGCTTGGTAATGGATTGGATGATGAAGATGCTATCGTTGTTCGCAATGCGACCTTTGCGATTTCCCGTCTTGGTGGTAAGGCCTGTACAGACAGTATAGTCGATAAGATCGATCGTAATCTTTCACACTGGCATCATCATGTTCGCGGCTGGAGCATTGAAGCGTTACAGCGCATTAAGGACTCCAGGGCCATGGAGCTGGCGTTGACATACCTGATGTCTGCACGCTGGGATCCAGCCCTGAAATCCGGAGACCGGGAACCTACCGCAGAAACCATGCGCCGCTGACTCTGATCAGTAGGGATTGGAGGGTGAGATATGCCAGGATTCGAGCTGCCTGACCGTTGATGATCCTCCGGTGCTAAACAACCTCACCTGGGTGCTGTTGGACCCTGCAGGGTAGATCCGGCGCATAATAGCCTGTCGGTTGTTAGCAAATACCTCGACCACAGACTTATCGACGAAAATCCTGAGCTGCAGTTTGTCATCCGCGCCCAGTTCGAGAGGCGCTGATTCAACATGCTTGGGTGATTCCTCAGGGCCTGAAGGTCTTGTGTCAACTTTCAAAGCAGCCTCAGCGGTGTGGTAGGAGATAACCGTTTGCTCTTCTCCATCCGGTGAGCAGCAAACCTTGATGCCGTACTCTGCAGCCGATGATCCGTCAAACTCGAGTTTGATTTCGATGCTGTTGCCCCTGATGGTTTCAAGGATGATCTCGGATTCGGATTGAATCTCGATGTTCTCCAGTTGTTCTGGTCGGTACCTGAGTAACTCAATTTCTTCCGGGACATCCAATCTCATCTGGCCGTTTTCAAGCCAGAGAACTCTCGGCAGACTCATCGTTCCGGACCAGCCTTGTTCCAATCGTACTCCAAACTCCCGAAAATCCAGCAGCCAGGACCACATGATTCGACGCCCCTTTTCATCCAACAGGCTCTCAGGCGCAAAAAAGGTGTTGTCGACCCAGCTCATCTGGGCATGTGATTCGGGATAAAACTGTTCATTTTTCCATTCACCGATATAGTAGCGGCAACCCATTCTGTGGCTGATACAGAGGAGCACATCTTTGCCATCGAGCTTGAACAGATCTGCGCAGGAAACATCCTCGTCGAGCGCGACACCGTCAATGCCGTGCGCAAACAGGTCGCCAACATAGTTCCAGGGTTTTTCAAGACTTGTCGATTTTGCGATGGCCGGATGTTCGCCGCCGAAAATCGCGTAATAGGTATTGCCGTCATACCAGCCGTATGGATCCCAGGATCGGTACTTGCCATGATGTTCATCGCCCTCACGGGTAGCCGGTGTGATGGGATTTGAATCCAGTTTCTGCCAAGTGTCGAGGTCGTCGTCCAGTGCCACAGCCATGGCGTTGCCCTGGTCAACCTGGTGATAACACATGGTTGGGACTCCGTCTTCGTTCAGGAAGCAGTTCCCGCTGTACATGCCTTCTAGAAGACCGGTTGGGTGGTGGCGCCAGTGAAAAAGGTCTGTGCTTGAGACATGGCCCCAGTGATCAGACTTAACGCCGGATCTTGTGTCCTGGAAGATATAGAACAGGTGGTAACGCCCCTGCCAGAAAATTGCGCCATTGGGATCAAACGGGATGGCTACTCCTTCGGGTACCGTAAAGTGGTAGCCCGGTCGCCAGGGGTCCGCCAGCAGTTGTTCCCGATGGCTTCGTACGGTCATGGCCAGCTTGTCGATCGCATCCTTCATCGCCTGGGTTGCTTCATCCATGGGAAAGGGCTCCCAGTTGACGGTCTGGGTGAAGATCAGGCGCCAGATGTCATTTTCTTCCTTCCTTAGTTTGTAGCTGTATGTGATACGACCTTTCTCTGTATCAATGACGACCGGACCGACGGTGGCATGATCTCCCTCCACGTCGATTTCCGCCGTATCTAGATTGATTGTGACCTCAGCCTGAGTTGCTCCTGTGGTGAACTCGAGGTGGCCGTCCCTCAGGGAGTCTTTGCTGAAACCTTTGCTGTCCCGCCAGTCTTCTGAGTATGAGGCGATAACCGTATCCACATCACCCTCAATCCTTGCTGTGACATGCGCCTGCATTGCGGCCAATACTTGTTCCTCCCGTGTCACTTTTTGTTACCTCAGACGATCGATCAGGAGAATTTACCCTGCGCGGGGATCAGTGTGTATTTCCTGGGATTGGTTGTCCCCCAAATTATGGGGTAGGTCCGATGATTTTTTTTGCGGTCTGATCTTGTTCGATGCAGCCTGTAAGTTTAGCCTGCGATCAGATTCGTCGTTGTCTGCCGAAGGTTTGCAGTTGGACACAGAGCCGGTCACTCGATCCCGTTATCTTGCTGACACCGTACCTTTTTATGGTGAAGGTGATGCTATTCCTTCTGAGCGTGATCTGTTGGCGAAAAACGACACCAGCGGTCTCCGTGCTGTCTTGCAGCTGTTGCTTCGGAGTTGGCCTTATATCGCTCCCCAAATTCTCGGTCGATGGTGGCTGCCTGGTCGGGGGAGTGAAGACCGGGTAGCTGAACCGCTTGGCGGGCGTGGGTTCAGTTTTGGCTATATGCCAATAGTCGTGACATTGCTAGCTATCGCAGTGCCCTACTCGGGCCTGATTACATTCAGCCAGGCATATCCGCTTAATCTGCTGTACGGACTGATTGCGGTGACGGTCATCAGTGCATGGCCATTGCCTTTCCTCGAAGGCAGGGTGCAGGTATTTTCCCTGATCTCTTTATTGGTGGCGACATTGCTCGCCAATATGGTTGCGATTGCTCTGGTTGAAGATGAAGGCTACAACCTCTACACAGGAGCGATCACCTTCGCCTGCCTGCTCGGTTGGTTCGTCCAGATCGGATACAACGCGCAGGGAATCAAATATCGGGTGCGGGTCGGGACACATCTGATCTACTACCCAGCCTTGCAGTTGATCCAGGGGCTTGGTTTTATGGTGGTAACGCTGCTGGTGGCTGAGATCATCAACCAGTCGTTGCTTCAGAACGATCCCTTAATGCCTGGCCTGTCAGCTATGCTTGGCTACCCAGAAATGTCGCAGGACGTTACAGAAGCCCTGACCGACCTGGAGCGCATGGAGTTGCGCTGGGCCCCGGTCCAGATCGAGCTCCTCTGGTTCCTGGTGCTGGTACCCCTCGAAATTTTCATGCTGTGGTACGTGGTCTGGATATTTCAGCGAGTTAACCATGATTTGCGACTCGCACTGGTTGAACGCTGGCACCGACTTTCGTTGCGTCATCATGCGGACCATCGTGTCGGTGATTCCATTTGGCGAATCCAGGCGGACTCAGAAACTGTAGTCTCTGTGGTGAAGTCCATCCTCGAACTGCTTGTCCTGTTGGCTAACGGGTTTGCCGCTCTGGCTTTCATTTCCATCCTGTCTCCTATCCTTGGATTGCTGATAGTCACGGTGTTGGTTCCGACATTGGTAGTAGCCAGGTGGGCTATGCCGAGATACCGGACCCGGTCACTGGTTGAGCGAAGGGCAAATGCAGACCTGATGTCCCGGATTCAGGAATCTTTCCGGTCGATCAGGTTGAGTAAGGCGTACCAGGCGGGTGCACATTACCAGCGGCAGTTCGAAGAAGATTCGATGATTGCTTTTAATGCGGAGTATCGGCACACCAGGTTGCAATTGAGGGTTGGCGTTATTGTTGATGCTTACTCAGAATTATTTGTCTTTGCTGGTTTTTTCCTGATGGCCTACTGGGTCAACGCGGATGAACCGACGTTTGCCACAGAATTGATTGCGCTTGCAGGTATGACCTTTGTTGTCTGGAACCTGTCTGCGTTTCGCTGGGCCAGCGAGCGATTTGAAGTATCAATCGGCTCCTTAG
>CAXPUI010000488.1:0-2601 GCA_964220205.1 Candidatus Allofontibacter communis
GGGGCTCGGCTAGCGAAATGGCTAACAGCCTCCTGCTTCTACTGAACGTCTCTGTGCCATTTTCTCTTTACACGGCTTTTGACTATCTTGGTTTCTGGTTGTACTCAATTTATGGGTTGTTAGTCGCCTTTCCGCTCTATGACAGAAAACCTGCTGCTGTCGTGTCCTCGTTATCCGCCGGTTTGTACGGTGTCAGTTATCAGGCTCTTTTGGTTCTGTTGTTTCTTGGTTTCATTGCTACGCCTGACATTGAAGCCTGGTTTCTCAGCCTGTCTTTATTGCTGTTTATCCATGTCTGCGCAGTAGGGATCGTTTTCAAAGGGAAGGCAGCAACAGACGAGAACTAGGCCCTCGTTAACTGTTTTATGCCAGCCATGATGTAGGTCACCGCGAGTTCGATTGTCGCGTCTCGATCGAGTCCTGAATTGGCTGCGAACTCCGAAGCCGCGATTGAAGCCCCGGATGACATGGTCACCATCAGCTGTGCATACTGCTTATCCAGCTTGTACTGCCGGGCAGCGGCTCTAACTAGAACACGGGCAACCTGCTGTCCGTGTTTTTCACGAAGTTTTCTGACAGCGACGGCTATCTCTGGTTGAGACAGGAGCAGTGGCAGAACATTGCCTGGCGCATAATGTTCAAAATTGCTGGTCACTGATACGCGAACAATATCCTCAAAGTCTTCGGTTTCGCTGACTGCGGAGGTGATAGCTTCTACGAATACCCCGTACTCTCTTTTCAGCAGCGTTTGCAGCAATTCCGATCGACTTTTGAAATAGTTATAGACCAGTGGCGCAGAAACACCGGCGATGGCCGCAAGGCCTTCCATGGTGAAACGCTGAAGGCCGTTATTGACGATCATTGTGCGCGCGTGATCCAGCAGTTGGTCCCTGCGAGCTGAGGGAGACAGGCGTGTTCTGGTCCGACCTGATGGCATATGTCGATCTCAGTCTTATTATTGACAGTCTTAAATAACGAGTATACTTTATCTTGATCCTACTTCAGAAGATTCCGTTATGACCTATGCAGAACACCGCCGCATCATTGATGTTGACTCTCACCTGATTGAGCTGGATGACTTTCTGCACAACGCTGCCCGTCCGGAACACGTGGACCTGGTGCCATCAATGCATGATCAGAAAGGCTTGCCTGTTCCGCAGGCTGGACTCGACAGGGGGCGAGAGCTGTTTTTGAAAAGACAGAATGATCCGGCGACCATGGCCAAGTTCGAAGCTTCGCTCATGGATAACACCAAGAGCGGTTGGAACCGTCTGGGTGCTTTTGATCCGGCAGAGCGTTCGCACACCCTGGACCTGCTTGGCTTTGAAATGCAATGGGTTCTACCGACTTTTTCCTTTCATCAGACAGTACACGCAGCGACAGACGAAGCGCTGGCAGCAACCTCAATGACGCTTAACAGGGCGATGGGGACATTCTGCTCTCGGGATGACAGGCTCAAGGCGGTCGGTTTCCTGCCTTTGAGTCTCGGTCCGGATACGGCTAAATCGATCATGGACCAGGGCTTTGCAGATGGTTGCTACACGTTCATGGTACCCACCAACGAACCCAACCCGGAGAGCCCGTCGTTTACCCACCCGGCCTTTGATCCAATCTGGGCAGAATTCGCCGAACGTAGAATACCCGCTGGGATTCATGTGGCGGTCAACGGTGATTACCAAGCTGTATCACCAAGCTTCAGGAATAATGGTAAGTCTGAGTTGGCGCTCGGCGGTGATGCCCCGGCCGGTGAACTGGGTTTGCTTAATATTGGCACCAGCGCTCAACTGTTTCTGTCAGCGATGATCTTTGATGGTGTTTTTGCCCGCTACCCTGACCTTCTGGTTATCAGCATGGAGCATGCAGCCACCTGGCTCCCTTCCTGGCTGCACCAGCTGGATTTCACGGCCCATCTTTTCAAGCGCAGGCGAGAATTTGAGGAAGCGCCTTCTGAGACTGCAAAACGACATATCAAGGTTTCGCCGTTTGCAGACGAACCCGTCGGCTGGATCATAGAAAACATAGGGCCGGATATGCTGGTCTTTGCATCGGATTACCCGCATCCTGAAGGCACGGGAAATCCGATTGCCAAGTTCGAACGCAACATGCCGAATTGCGACGCCGTCACGATGGACAAGTTCTATCACGGCAATATGCTGGAGTTGATGCGGCTGACGTGAAGCAGTCACACCTGCCACGCAACGGTTGCCAGGGTGTCCTGGCAACCTGCGTAGCCCATTAGGTAGGCGACCCGCCTAGACTGGTACGATATTGGACGCTTGAGGTCCTTTTTCACCTTCGGTTACTGTGAATTCCACCCGCTGGCCTTCCTGAAGTGTTCGAAAACCGGACGCCTGAATGGCGCTGAAGTGAGCGAACACGTCGGGACCAGAATCCTGTGAAATAAAACCGTAACCTTTGGATTCGTTAAACCACTTTACGGTGCCTGATACGGTATCTGACATAGTCATCTGTCTCTATTAAGATTATGTTAGCGTAGACCAGCTACGCAGTTTAGTGCGAGGAAGAAGACCACGATCGAGACGCCAAGGTGTCCTCACTAAAGGACATTGGGGTCTCGAAAACAGGCTAGTAACTCACCTG
>CAXPUI010000489.1:0-2504 GCA_964220205.1 Candidatus Allofontibacter communis
TGAGCCGGTGCAGAATCGATCCGGCAGCTCAATAAAGCTGAACTGAGGTGAGGTCCAAATGATCATTTCTTCGGCCCAGCGCGACAGGTGCATCAACAGCATGCTGGCCGCGGCGCAGAACTCGATGGCAAAGTCACGATCACTGACCGCATCCAGTGAATTCTCGCTGACGGCATCGAAACCCAGAAGATCGGCAGTCATGTTCCTGTCAATCGGGTAAGTTGTTCCTGCCAGAGCAGCAGCACCGAGCGGCATCACGTTCACCCGGCGGCGGCAGTCCTGAAATCGCGCATAGTCACGCTCAACCATCTCAAACCAGGCCATCAGATGATGAGCAAATGAAATCGGCTGCGCTACCTGTAGGTGGGTAAACCCTGGCATGATGGTGTCAGTCTCGGTGCTGGCGAGATCAATCAGTCCCTTCTGTGTTTCACGAATACCGAGACAGACCTGATCGATCATGTCACGCAGGTAGAGGCGGATATCGGTGGCGACTTGGTCATTGCGCGAGCGGCCGGTGTGCAGCTTCTTGCCGACGTCACCAATGCGCGCTGTGAGGGCAGCTTCAACGTTCATATGCACGTCCTCAAGCGCTACTGACCAGGTGAACTGGCCTGCTTCGATTTCCGCTGCGATGGCTTCGAGTCCACCCCTGATCTGGTCAAGTTCCCTGCTGTCGAGTACACCCACGGCTTCCAGCATGCTTGCATGGGCGATGGAACCCGCTATATCGTAACGGGCCAGCACCTTGTCAAAGCTGACGGAGGCGGTGAACTCCTCAACAAAGGCATCGGTCGCCTCGCTGAACCTGCCGTCCCAGAGTTTGTCCTGTTTATCGCTCAATTTGCCCCACCCCGATGATTTTTCTGCCGCGAGAAAGGCGCGATTATAGCCCAGCGGACCCATGGATCAGTACTCGCGAGTGGACCGTTTGGTCAGGACTTTTTCCGTCTGTTCTCATTAGCAGGCATAATCTGCCCGTAATTCCTCCAAAAGATTGCCATGAGCCAACCTGCCGACGCAGAAGAAACAACGGACTTCTTTCTGCCCGACCTCTGTCAGGCGAACAGCATCCTATTCCTGGTACTGGTGACAGAGCTGCTGGTGCTGGTGCTGGTGCTGTATGGCTCTGCAGCCTCGGGCTTCAACTGGGCTGAACTTGGCCTCACCTCCCTGTTTGTCCAGTGGCTGGTGCTGAGTTCTGCCGCGCTGCTCTGCAACATCAGGCCCTGGCTGATGCAGCTGTCGGTTGGCAAGGCGACTGCGATCGCCTACAGCCTGATTCTTGTCATCACGCTCATCTTCAGTTTCGGAGCTGAATGGGTCGTCAGTGGTGAGTTTATCGTGGCTGAATCTCTCACCCGGATTGGCCGCAACCTGGTGATTGCGGTCATCATGACGGGGATCGCATTCCGTTACTTTTTTCTAGCGCACCAGTTGCGAGTCAGGGAGCAGGCCGAGCTCACTGCCAGGATCCAGGCCCTGCAGTCACGGATCCGGCCCCACTTCCTGTTTAACTCCATGAACATTATTGCCAGCCTCATTGCTGTTGACCCTGATCTGGCGGAAGAGGTTGTTGAGGATCTCTCAGTCCTGTTCCGGGCGAGTCTTAATGAAGCGACGAGCGAACCGGTCAGGCTGGAAGAGGAGATCAACCTGTGTCGTAAGTATCTGCATATTGAGTCACTCAGGCTCGACGACCGACTGAAGGTTGTCTGGCAGATTGAAGCCGACACCCGGGCTCTGAGAATTCCGCTGTTGACGCTGCAGCCTCTGGTTGAAAATGCGGTCTATCACGGGATACAGCCGCTGCCCGAGGGTGGTACGGTCACAGTCAGTGTCAGTGAGACAAGGGACCAGATAAAAATTGCCATCACCAATCCGCTTGGTGGGCTTGAGAACCGTCATGAGGGCGGCAATCGTATGGCGCTCGACAATATTCGAAATCGTATGCTTGCGCTCTATGGGCCAGAAGCCACGCTGACCACGGACGGGGAAGGTGATGAGTTTGTGACAGTGCTCAGCTATCCCAGGGTCTGAACGATGGTTTTCACCGGAATTTTGTCAAAAATGTGCGCTAGGTCGCAGAATTCTTGTGTCGAAGCGTTAAGTTATCCTACATGGCAAACCTGCCCGCTGACGAAAAATCTTTGTTGGGCAGGGGATCCAGGCTGAAATTGGATTACGGGAGTCCAGATGATGAGGATATTAATCGTAGACGATGAGAAATTAGCCAGAGAAAGGCTGATTCGCATGGTTGAAACGCTTGATGGCTACGAAGTGGCCGGGATTGCGGACAGCGGTGAAGAAGCGGTGCGCCAGTCCATCCGACTGGCACCGGATATCGTGCTGCTGGATATTCGGATGCCGGGTCTGGATGGCATGGAGGCTGGCCGTCAGTTGGCATCGCTGGCGTCACCTCCAGCAGTAATCTATTGCACGGCCTTCGGTGAGCATGCAAGTGAGGCTTTTGAGGTCACCGCTTCTGCTTACCTCATGAAACC
>CAXPUI010000490.1:0-3237 GCA_964220205.1 Candidatus Allofontibacter communis
GCAACAAGCCCGCCAGGTAGGATGAAGCGAGAGCCAGGCTCAGGATGCGCCCAGCGCTGCTTCGTTTCGCGAAACTAACGATCAGTAACGCGGTCAGCAGCGATAGCGGGATTGTCGCCATGTAGACATAGTGGTCAGTCGCCTTGGCTGGCCCAACATGAATAAGTCCCGAAGCAGGCAGCAGGGTAACGAGATAGAAACCGAAGAGCAGAAGTGGCCAGGGTCGGCCCTTTGTCCACTGCCACAGTACCAGGGTCGACAGGGAGGTGAGGAACAACAAGCCAGGCAGCCAGAACTGGTAGCTGGCGAGATAGGCAGCATTTTGAGGATAGGGATAAAAGGGAGAAAGGTTGACCGGCCAGATATAACCCTTGACGTAGAATAACGTATTGTCGAGGGCATTCAGGCATCGAGCCCAGAGTGGCAGACTTTCATTGTCCGGCATGGCAGTCGCCTGGGTCGCCAGGGTCACTAAGCTGACCAGCAGACCGATAATGAAGTAATGCAGCTTTTCAAGAACCAGCGGCATGACATGTTGCAATGACCTCGCTCGATTTAGCGGATAAATGTCAACCAGCAGCAGGATGACAGGGAAGGTCACCGCCATGGGCTTGCTCATGACAGCGAGGCAGAAGAAAGCGAAAGGCCACAGATGACGTCCCCAAGAGCGGGTTGGCGTCCGCTCATCATCGGCAGCAATGTGCCTGGCCTGTAGTTTCAGGTACAGGAGCAGCGCGATAAAGATGAATAGCGTATAGAGGACATCTTTGCGTTCGACGACCCAGGCAACGGATTCGACATGCTGCGGATGCAGGCCGAATATAAGGGCGGTCAGAAACCCAACCCATTGCGCGCTTGACTGGTCCTGGCCAGCCATGACCAGTAGCACTCTGACGATGATCATCAGCAGGATCGAGTCGGTTATATGGAGTGCCAGGTTGACCAGGTGGTGCTTGCCGGCGTCGTTCCCGAACAGGGAGAAATCAGCTGCATGAGACAGGAGTACCAGGGGGTGCCAGTTAGCGCGATGTGATTCGGTAAACATCGCAGTGAGATTGGCGATAGACCATTCATGGATCCAAGGGTTCTCCAGGACGAAAGGAATAGTGTCCCAGACAAAGTGATGATGGCGTACTTCATGATAGGCGAGACTCAATAGGATAAAGAGCAGGATGATATGCAGCGATCCGAGGTGCCTGTTCGCCATGGGGTCTAAGTGTCGATTGAAGAGCCTGATACTAATCAAAACCTGAGGTACACAGAAGAACCCGGGTTTCGTTGGGTTCCTGCTGGCAACAACCAGTGGGTAATACAAGGCCAGTGCCTGCAAGAACGGCCGGGGTGCCAGGGCGAGTCGGGGAGAAGACTGCTGCATCAGACATAGGGGGTCAGCATATCAGCTCAGGTGCGGTCACTGTATGGTATGGTGCAGTTTTATCGCAGATTCCACAGCATGTCAGAGAAGTTCAGCAAGTCGATAGGAAGGCGTGAAGTTCTGACGCTGTCGTTCGGTGCCATGATCGGTTGGAGTTGGGTTCTGCTCACGGGCGATTGGCTCATTCGAGCCGGCGTATTGGGTACTGCGCTGGCTTTCATTGTCGGTGGTATCGCGGTCATCTTGATCAGCCTGACCTATGCTGAGTTGGCTGCAGCCATGCCGAAAGTCGGGGGTGAGCATGTCTATACCATGCGGGCGCTGGGTTTTACCGCCTCTTTTATAGCGAGTTGGGCGATCACCATGGCTTATATCAATGTCTGCGTGTTTGAATCGGCAGCGTTGCCGACTGCCATGGAGTACCTGTTCCCCCAATTGAAAGCCGGCTACCTCTATAGCGTCGAAGGCGCGGAGGTACACGCGAGCATGGTCGCTATCGGTGTGGTGGCTGCCGTCGGCATGACGGCTATCAATTACGTCGGCATCAGGTTTGCTGCCTTTGTCCAAACGCTGGTAACCGGGCTGGTCCTGACTGTCGGGGTGTTGTTTCTGATGGGTGCCCTTGGCTATGACCTCAAGGGCGAGCCGGTTCTGATGACCAGTAACGGGTTTACGGGTGTGCTGATGGTGTTGATGATGGTCCCTGCCTTGATGGTCGGGTTCGATGTTATCCCGCAATCTGCGGAGGAAATTAATCTTCCTCCGCAGCAGATCGGCAAGATGCTGATTTTTTCGGTCGGGATGGCGGTGTTGTGGTATATCGCGATTACCTTTGCTGTTGGCTTATCTCTTACACCCGAGCAGCTCGAAACGTCCAGTGCAGCAACTGCCGATGCCATGAGCGTAGCCTGGGGTTCCAATGTCGCTGGCGCGGTGATGATTGTCGCCGGAATCGGCGGCATCCTGACCAGCTGGAATGCCTTTATCATTGGTGGCAGTCGTGTGCTTTTTGCGCTGTCCGAGTCGGGTATGTTGCCGGCAGTTTTCAGCCGGATTCATCCCAAGTATCAGACGCCCTATGTCGGTATCGTGTTTATTGGTGTGTTGTCCTGTATCTCGCCTTTTTGTGGTCGTACCATCCTGGTCTGGTTGGTGAATGCCGGTAGTTTTATGGTGGTCATCGCCTATGGTTTCGTTGCCTGGGCCTTCCTGCGATTACGCAGTACAGAACCGGACATGGAGCGCCCGTTTCGTGTACCTCTAGGTAAATTCATCGGGCTGTTGGCCCTCCTGATGTCGGTGATGCTCGGTTGTCTTTACCTGCCTTTCAGCCCTTCTGCCCTGGCATGGCCCTATGAATGGATGGTGGTGCTTGCCGGCGCTATGCTGGGTTCTGCCTTCTATCTCAGATATTTTTTAAAAAAATCCTAAAGTTTTCCGCGACGCTGCCGATATCCCTATCAGGAATCGTTTTAGTTAAATTTCGGCCTCGACATGAATCGTATAGTGATAGCCCTGTTTCTCGCCCTGCTCTGTCATCCAGGCAGCGCAGATGAACCTCTTAAACCGGTGATGCTGTACATCAGTTTCAGCCAGTCGCTTGATACGGATGTGCCCACACCCGGCAAGCGCCGACACCCGGGGCTGGCGGTGGTCAATGGCAGTACTGTCAGCTTTACGCCGGAGGCTGTCTCTGCGCATCAGGTCAGGGCCTGGCGTGAAAGCAGCAGACATTCAGAGCAGTTTGCCTCTGTCAGGGTCACCCCGATGTTGGTGAACGAAACCGTCAGCCTGAATGTCTCTGGAAGTGAAACATCAAGCCGCCTTCACGATCACCTCCGAGCTAAAGTCTCAGGAAGACT
>CAXPUI010000491.1:0-4604 GCA_964220205.1 Candidatus Allofontibacter communis
TCATGGCCCGTTCCGGGTCCTGTATAGCCTGCTCAAACTGCAGGCTCAGCGAGGGATTACTTGAGCAGGCTATACACGACCAGGAACGGGCCATGACTGCTGCACCATTCGCGGACCGCTTTACCCTTATGGCAGTCATGACTCAGTAAATTAGTGGTTCGACGGAATCAGCGACGCGCCTGGCTGTTTTCATCGGCACATCTCCTACCACCGTAATCTGGGGTCCAGCCTGGTTAAGACGCCTGGAAATGACTACCGTGCCGCCGACCCGGGTTGTCATGTCAGGCAAAGAACCTTGGTTTGATCTATCGACAAAAACAGAAAATGTCGCCACCCCATCTGTAAAATGCAAGCGGTCACCACTGATCCTCACCTGCCTGAAACCATCGGGGAGCCAGCTGACTCGTAACCTTGGCTCTTCCCTGGACTCAACAAAATCGAAGGTCAAGGGGTGAGAGACCGTATCTCCCTGAATAGATGACGCCAGGTCGATGTCATCGATGGCGTTGCCGATCTCAAGCATGGTGAACTGAAAGATTTCCCTGATCCGACCGCGTTCGACCTTGTGGGACTGCAACATGAGTCCTGTTTCCTTGTCCAACCAGATGCGATACCCATAACGGTCATCACGCTTCGGGCTGATCAATAAAGTGACCGCTGGCCGTCCGGCTATTCGATCCTCTTTATGCATCGACAGGCGGTACATGTTCTGCGTCGCGATGACACGTTCCGGGAAAGCTGGCGTGAAAGGCCCTATCCGAACCGAACAGTCAGAAGCAACATTACCCGCCGGCACGAAGCAAAGGATTTCGTCACCATGGCGATAAACTTCTCTAATATCGCCGTTGAGGTTAAAAAGTCGCTCAGTCTCGACACTTTCATCCCCTCGATGCACGATCCTTACGGTTTCAAAGGTTGTACCCCGAGTGTAGGTGAAGATCCCTTTATAATTCTCATGGCGGACCGCCTCAGCCATTCGCCCCAGCCATTCAACGGCATCATCTGATGATCCTGCTGCCATACTGCCAAAGCTGGCCCAGACTAGCAGAAAAGTAACGACACCCCTGGCTGCAAGAACACTCATATGGATCTAGGTCCCGCCGCGGTCCCTAGAGTTCACCAATTGATGGTCATTATTCATACGGGACATGCGATCGTGCTGATTCAGGTAGGCCCTCAGTTGACGCTGTTTCTCCTCATCCAGTTCCACGAGCTCCGCTGTCTGCCCCTCATTGGCTACAGTCATGACCTCAACCGGCTCGTCACGGGTTTCCGCCACTCTCTGGACGCTGTCCTGATCTGCTTGTTGAATGCCCAGAAATACCGCTATGACAAGACAGGCTGCAACAGCAAGCGAACCGCCGACCACCGGGCGGGACTTCAGTCTGCTGTCAGGCAATACCTGGAGATTTTCTTCCGCGGCAACGGCTTCACTGATTCGAGTGAAAAGCAGTCGGTGCTTCTCGATATCCATACCGGCACTGGCGCGAGCCAGACCGTCTCTGTGTAAAGTCGAGCGGACCTCCTGATAGATTGACCAACTGGTCGCCAGAGAGCTATCGCTATCGAACTCCCGCACCAGCCTGTGGACTTCAATTTCCGACGCCTCACCGTCAATCAGTGCAGACAAGGACTCTTTATTTGCTTTATTCGTCGCTGAATTAGTCACTGCGAACCAAACCCCTCAAACTATCGCGCAATATAGGGCCATCACCCTATCGCTGCAATTCTTTTTTCTATAGCTTCTCGAGCCCTGAAAATACGACTTCTAACCGTACCCACGGGGCATTCCATGACCTCAGCGATCTCCTCGTAACTCAATCCCTCGAACTCCCTGAGGGTCACCGCCACTTTTAGCTCTTCCGGCAATTCATCTATCGCCGAGAAGATCACTTCTTCCAGCTGATCCCTGGCCATGGCGTTTTCGGGACCGCCGACATCCCTTAAGACAACAGAATCGCCCTGAAATTCCCCATCAACATCAATATCGGTATCAGGGGGTCTTCTGGAGCGTGAAACGAGGTGATTTTTTGCTGTATTGATGGCAATCCGGTAGAGCCAGGTATAAAACGCACTGTCTCCTCGGAAACGAGGTAACGCTCTGTAGGCCTTGATAAACGCCTCCTGGGTTACATCCATGACTTCGTCGGCGTCATTCAGGTAACGGGAAACAAGACCAACAATCTTATGCTGATACTTTAAGGTCAGCACATCAAAGGCGCGCTTATCACCCCGCTGAACACGTTCAACCAGCTGTTTATCGGATTGATCACTCATCGCCGGAGCATTCTAACACGACCTCAAACCACTATACGGTGCGCGACAATGATAGTAATCTCCTGCGCTTCTCGTTCTGAGTCGATTAATGTCAAATATCGAACACCATTGTGATGTTCTCATCATCGGCAGCGGAGCTGCAGGGATGACTCTTGCGCTCCAACTCGCCAGCACCTGTAACGTCGTCATGCTTTGCAAGGAGGAACCCACCGAAGGCTCCACTTACTACGCACAGGGGGGCGTAGCAGCCGTTCTGGACGACTATGACTCCGTTGAGTCACACATTGCTGATACGCTGACTGCCGGTGCCGGTCTCTGCCACGAGGATATCGTGCAGTTCACCGTTGAGCGCAGTGCAGCAACCATCCGCTGGCTGGTGGAACTAGGTGTTAACTTCGACACGATGGTCCAGTCGGACGGCTCAACAGAGTTTCACCTGTCGAGGGAGGGTGGACATAGTTTTAGGCGAGTCATCCATGCCGCGGACGCGACCGGCCGCGAAATTGCGGAAACCATGAGCCGTCGCCTCGCCAGGCACGATAACGTCAACATAAAACATCACTATGTCGCCGTCGACCTCATCACTCTCGACAAGATTGGCCTCCGCGGTAACGATGTGATCGGTGCTTATGCGCTGAATATATCCAATGGGGATGTGGAACTGTTTCGCGCAAAGTCCGTCGTCCTGGCCACCGGCGGTGCGTCCAAGGTTTACCGGTATACCAGCAACCCCGATACCGCTTCCGGCGATGGCATCGCCATGGCGTGGCGTGCCGGTTGTCGGGTTGCAAACCTTGAGTTCAACCAATTCCACCCGACCTGCCTGTATCACCCTGATGCCAAGTCCTTCCTGGTGAGTGAAGCCCTGAGGGGTGAAGGTGCGAAGCTCCTGCTGCCAAACGGTCACCGGTTCATGCCTGATTTCGACCAGCGAGAGGAACTCGCGCCGCGGGATATCGTGGCACGAGCTATCGACCATGAAATGAAAAGACTCGGCTGTGACTGCGTCTATCTTGACATCACTCACAAGGACGAATCATTTATCAATGACCATTTCCCCAACATCCACGCACGATGCCTGGAACTCGGTATCAATATGGCACAGGATCCTATACCCATTGTTCCTGCGGCACACTACACCTGCGGTGGCATCGTAACAGATACCCATGGGGCTACAGACCTGCCCAACCTCTATGCCGTCGGCGAATGCAGTTTTACAGGGCTTCACGGCGCCAACAGGATGGCCAGCAATTCCCTGCTTGAATGCATGGTCTTTGCCCGGGCTGCCGCGCAGAAAATTAACACGGCAGAGGTCACGGAAAACAGACACCTTGAAATCCCGACCTGGGATGAGTCTCAGGTCACCCACTCCGATGAAGATGTCATCATCTCCCATAACTGGGACGAGCTCCGCAGTTTCATGTGGGATTACGTCGGTATCGTCAGAACCGACAAGCGCCTCCAGCGAGCCAGGCGAAGAGTCAAGCTGCTTCAGCAGGAAGTCACCGAGTACTACAGCAATTACCGTATCAGCAGCGACCTGATTGAATTGCGAAACCTGATCCAGGTCGCAGACCTGATGATCCAGTGCGCCATCAGACGCAAAGAGAGTCGGGGCCTGCACTACACGCTCGACTACCCCAACACCGATGACGACGCAACAGATACCATTCTTGCGCCCCCAACTTTCGGCTAACTGACAACGCCCGGTCGCTCAGCAGGCCGATTAAACAGCCAATTTTACTATTCCCAAAAGGAAAGTATTACTTGCTAATTATTCCCTAATCGATTTCTGGTTCGACTGTTAAATTAGCCTCCGTTGCAAAGGACGCATCGTTAAATCACTTATCGGGGAATCGACAGTGGCAAATACACAGACTGAGTTACTGGATCAGAAGCTGGCAGACACAGCCGAAGTTAAACAACCTATTCAATATCATCAGGTGGACGAATCCCTGTCAGAATGGGAAGCAGCCAGACTGACCAGCAAAACCTGGTCCATGGAGCAGGAATAGTCCCCCGTCCTGAGCGCTGCGCGCGGGCTAAATGCCCAGCACGGCTTTAGCCAGGACACCTTTCTGAATCTCGTTCGATCCACCGTAGATTGACGAGGCTCGCCCGAAATTGTAATCACTGACCGCCCGAGTGGAGAATTCGGCTCCATAGGCCGGTTCGTTTGTCTCGCCGCGGATCTGGCCACAATCGAACGGTAACGCGTAGTAAGCAACCGCCTCTACCCTCAACTGTTCCAGTTTCTGTTGAATTTCCGAACCAAGTATCTTCAACATCGAAGCTGCATCACCTGCGCTACCTCCCGTAGACATCGC
>CAXPUI010000492.1:0-2895 GCA_964220205.1 Candidatus Allofontibacter communis
CCAGGTGTTGATTTTTCGCCAATGTGAAAGCGCTCCAGCTAATAATACGTTGTAAAACAGCATGTTATGGAAAAACCAACGTGTTGGCATAGAAATTGAATACATCAAAAGACCCTGCTTTATCGATGCTGATACAGAACAG
Source organism: Candidatus Allofontibacter communis (assembly GCA_964220205.1). GTDB lineage: Bacteria > Pseudomonadota > Gammaproteobacteria > Pseudomonadales > Azotimanducaceae > UBA9659. Next base: position 143 of record CAXPUI010000492.1, read on the forward strand.
CGCAGACTGGAAATTGACGAAAGAGTGTATACAGCGAGTGAGCAGGGTAAAAAAATCAGGGGTGGTCACTGCCGGTTCAGAACAGCTCCAGCGTATTATCTATACATAAGCCTTTGACCTGCACATCACCCCGAATTTTTTCCTTCTGAGGTTCGAGTTGCCACTTGCTCCTTTGGGTGCTGCTGAAGCACAATCGCCTGCCCAAGCGAAGTATTCATGGGTTGCGATGAGAAATTTCAATCAGGCTGCCGACAACAACAAGGCCCCTATACTCAAAGAACTGCAACGGCTGTTCTCGGCACCGGGAAAGTTGTTGGAAATCGGTAGCGGTTCTGGTCAGCATGCAATGCATATGGCTAATTTGTTACCGGGGGTCATCTGGCAGCCGACAGAGGTTTCCGGGCACCTTCCTCACTTGGCTGAAAACCTCTCAGCGGCTCATTGCAGCAGTCTTATGGAGCCTCTTGAACTGGAGGTCGGGCAGCACTGGCCGGATGGCTCCTATCGGTACGCCTACCTGGCTAATGTTCTGCATATCATTGCAGAGGAATTGTTGCGGGACCTGTTTGCCGGTCTGCGAAGGCTTGTTCAGCCAGGGGGTATGCTCGCCTGCTACGGACCGTTTAAATATGGTGGTAGTTTCACGACCGACTCCAACGCCCGATTTGATGACTGGTTGCGTAGAAATTATTCGGCTGCGGGTATCAGGGATATCGAAACGATTGCAGATGAGGCCGAGCTGGCCGACTTTCGCTGTATTGATGATATTGCCATGCCTGCGAATAACCAGCTTCTGGTGTTCTGTCGCTGATGACTAACGGTGTATACAAGTTCTTTGGATTTCTTGCCCTGGGCGTTGCCCTGATCGGATTTGTGATGCCTGTACTGCCGGGCACACCTTTTCTGCTGTTGTCTGCCTGGTGTTTCGCCCGGTCCTCAGAAAAGTGGCATCGGTGGCTCCTGCAGAGTCAGTTCTTTGGTCCGATTATCAGAAACTGGGAAGCAAACAAATGCATCAGTCTGCGGACCAAGGTGGTAGCACTGACAACCATGTTGCTGGTGGGTGGTTCCTCCGCTTACTTTACGATTAGCAATCCCTGGTTGCTCGGGCTCGTCTACGCGCTTATGGGTGTTGGTGCAGTATCAATTCTGTCAATCAGGACCTGCCCGAAAACATCGTCGGATGAGCGTTGATTTGCTTGATCTCGCGCCCGGGGTTAGCGAGCGTTCATGCGCGTACCAGGAGTGAACTATGATCAGTAAAAGCACCGCTGCAACGCAACGAATTCGCAGAACGCCCTATACATCGAGAGTCGATGCAGCGGGTGTCAGTGCATATTCCGTCTACAACCACATGCTCTTACCGACAGTCTTTGAGTCGCTCGAAGCCGATTATGAACACCTCATGCATCACGTCCAGGTCTGGGATGTCAGTTGTCAGCGCCAGGTCGAACTCCTTGGTCCGGACGCAGCTCGGCTGGCACAGCTGCTGACTCCCAGGGACCTGCGCAAGGCCTCAGAGCTGCAGGGCAAGTACTCGCCACTATGCGATGAGACGGGTGCCATGATGAATGATCCGATCATCATAAAACTTGAGGAGGACCGCTGGTGGTTGTCGATAGCAGACGCGGATATCAGACTCTGGGCTAAAGGCGTAGCCTACGGCCTCGGCCTGGATGTTCGTGTTTTTGAACCGGATATCTGGCCTCTGGCTGTCCAGGGACCGCAAGCAGACACGCTGATGGAACGGGTGTTTGGTCCTGCGATAAGAGAAATCAAGTTCTTCCGTGGTCGTTGGCTCCGTTTTCTGGATACGGAAATGCTGGTCATGAGATCCGGCTGGAGCAAACAGGGTGGGTTTGAAATTTACCTGAACGATTTTGAACTGGGAGAGCCACTCTGGGATGAGTTGTTCAGCAAGGGTAACGACCTGCAGGTCAGGGCAGGCTGTCCCAACCAGATTGAGCGCCTGGAATCCGGATTGCTTTCCTATGGCGGTGATATGAATGAATCTCATAACCCTTTCGAATGTGGCCTGGGTGCCTATGTCGACCTGGATGCAGATATCGAGAGTATTAGCCTGCCAGCGCTGCGTCGATTGGAGGGGAAATACCGCTACCAACTCACAGGGATTGCCTTCCCGAGCAGGGTGGATGTGCCGGGTCTGGTGTTTATGGAAGAGAACCAGGTTGTCGGGCGGGTTACTGCGCAGGCATGGTCGCCAAAATTTAATGAATACATCATGTACGCCATGATGGAGAGGGCGAGAGTTGAGGCCAACCCGGAAATTACGGTTGACGGTGTAACCGGTCGTTTCGTACCGCTGGTTCGTGAGTCTTAGCAATGAGAAAAGTCGACACTGGCTCAGTGGTATTACTTTTTCTGAACCAAAGAGAAGGGGCGATTGGTTGACCAATAGTCGCCCTGGCTTCTGGTGTGGGCGTGCTGTGCTTTGTTCTCTGGCTGTTGATCTGCTGCTGGCTGACCCGCAGGGCGTCAGCGGTCAAGGACGCGGTAGCGTGAATAGACTTCATCCTGATCCATGTAACAACCGCGGAGACGTCGTTCCCCATCCGGGATAATTTCATCACGGCCATGCAGGATTCTGCGGTTGTCGAAAACACTCAGATCCCCGGGGTTGAGTCTATAGCGGATGGTAAACCGTGAATCCCGGGTGTATTCGTAGAATATTTTCAAGGCTGCATAGGCTGACGCGATCCGTTCGTTCGGCATATGGGGCATGCTTCTGACCG
>CAXPUI010000493.1:0-5340 GCA_964220205.1 Candidatus Allofontibacter communis
GACAACTCCGGTGCCAGCGCCCCACGAGGCACTTCGTAGAAAGTCATAGAAATTCGCAAAATGATCAGCAACACGAGTAGCCGCAGAAATAATCCTTGTTCAGAGATATCTCCAGGGTCACTCAACAGAAGATAATAGGACCCTGCAAACGGCAGGATTGCTGCGTACATAAACGGATGGCGTCTGCCCCAGCGTGAGCGCACGCGGTCAGACCAGATGCCCACGAGAGGATCGGATACCGCATCAACGACCAGGGCAATCGCCATCGCCAGAGCTGCTATACCGGCATCCAGGCCGAGAACCTGGTTATAGTAAATCAACAGGTAAGTTCCCAGCAGATTGTTCTTGATGCCAATAGCGATAGAGCCGCTGCCATAAAACATCTGGGTAGCAAGGCTGGCACGATGGGTCGCCATAGTTCTCCCTCTTTTATTATCCACTGCTATCGGCACAAATCCCCGATCAACTGCCAGACAGCGAGCGATACTTGGGATCGCACAACCCTGGCACTGAACCTCTACCCCGAGCTTAGAATGAACCAGATAGCAACTCAAACCTTTTGTCTTGTCGCCAGTCTCCGGCTTGGAGTTGCCGGGCAGATCACGTTCTATTGCTCTATAATTGGAGGACCCTCAACTGTTGAGTCAATTAGTCATGAAAAAACCAAAGTCACTTTTACTCTGCCTGCTATGGCTATCGTTAGCATCAAACGCTAAGGCAGAAACCAGCATGTTGGAAGACCCGAGGCGACTAGAGGCAGCAGTCGCCATGGAGTTAACCGCAGAACAGCGACAGGTTTTTCAGCAGCACCTCGCAGACTACCTGACGAAACTCGCCACTGCGACGAAAAAGCTGATGCAGCGTAACAATGTCACCAACCTCCCCAAGCAAATCACGCGGAAGCGGAATCAGTTGACGAGATCGCTAGATAAACAGATGGCTTCCCTGCTTACCGAGGAACAATACCTGCTGTACGAAGCGTATCGTACTCTGCTCTTGGCTAAGATGTCAGGTGCGTTAGGCGATCAGGGTAAGGAAGGTACCACCTCCTTCAGCACGATGATGGGCTCAGGGACCCAGGGCACTTAAACTTCGGGAACCAGATCATTGACCGTAACAGCCATTAGGCGATTCAGTGCCTATACCTTCCGCCCCTGTCTGAACAGCACTTAACGCCCGGGCAGACCGAGGACAACGTCTGAAGCACGATGAGTCCGGCTCTCATCGCCTCGCCGGCGGTGTCACGTGTCCTGATCTGATCTACCAGTCTATTGTCCTCAGAGACAGGTGATTCCGGAAAACAAACACACCGACCGATAGACCGCATAAACTGCTGTAGACATAAAAGAGCGGCACCCAACCCGATACATAGGCTCTTTGAAAGACCGCCGCGATTCCAACCACGGACATTATTGCCAGCATACCAACCATCCACTCACTCTGGCGCTCCATGACCTTTTCGGGAGAGTAATGGTTCTCGTCTAGTAACAAACCCCGATGCACGCTATCAGTGCTTTGCAGAAGTTGATCCTCGTTTTGCGATGAATGTTCTTCCATGATTTTGCGATGTTGCGCGCAAGTCCCTCGTGGGGCGATTTTCAATCAATCATCGTCGCGGATCACAAATTTTATCCCATGACCTCAATGAAACCCGCCTGCCGCATTCAACTTAGAACTTAGCCGATCAGGTGCTGAGGCGCACCAAACCCACCGATATGCCGGGTAATTTGTCGAGCGAACTCTATCGTCAGGTGATCCCGGTAGGGTGCCCCTACCGCCTGCAGGCCTATGGGTAAACCCGAATGGTCAAGTCCTGTGGGGAAAACCGTGCTGGGCAGATAAGCATTAACAATCATGCCCGCCCAGAATAACTGCTGAAAATAAGGTTGTTCCGATCCATCGACCACGAGCATACGCTCACCAAAAGGCCGATGGTCATGAGGAAAAGCAGACGTTGCCATTTGCGGGCAGACAAGAACATCCCAATCCTTAAAAAAACCTTCCCATGCTCGACGCAGTTTTTCTCGCTTGGTATTCGTTCTGATCCAGTCACGATGGGACATCACCGTCGCTCGTGCATTAACCGCCGCGATGGAATTGTCATCTGGTTCCAACTCAGCGACCGCCGCTGTGGCCGCAGCCACCTGGTCAGGAGTCATGGCGCTCGTCATGACCGCTGTCAGAAGACTCTGGTAGTTCGCATGGGCATAAGCCGGGTCAAAATCGGGGCGCGCTGTTTCCGACACGATTGCACCTTCATCGCGCAGAATTTGTGCCACCTGCTGGGACCTGAGGATAGTCTCCTCACTCACGGGTGCTATTTCATCGGTTGCCCAGATCGCTACACGAAGGTCCTTGAGCCTTGAAAAGCCAGCGCTTGGCAGGTTGACCTGTATGGCAACAGCCTCCCTATCTGCGGGACGCGCCATAATGTCCAGTGCAACGGCCAGATCCTCCGCAGAACGCGCCAGAGGACCGCACACAGCGAGATCAGCTTCTGGAATACCTGCAACCAGTTCATGACCCTGCATGGGTATGATGCCGTAGGTCGGCTTGTGTCCATAGACACCACAGAAATGTGCCGGATTGCGGATAGATCCACCAATATCTGACCCTGCTTCAAGCGCAGAAAACCCTGATGCCAGAGCTGCCGCACTACCCCCAGATGAGCCTCCCGGGGTTCTACTAGGATCATAAGGGTTCCCTGTTACACCATAAATTGGGTTGTAGCTCTGAAAGTCAGCAAGATCTGTAGGGACATTGGTTTTACCAAGAAAGACAGCACCGGCTTCTCGAAATCGACGAACTGCCAGACCATCCTCGGCTGATCGATTGTCCCTGAAGGCCTCAATACCCCAGGTAGACGCGGTATCGGCCATGACGTAGGACTCCTTGATCGTCATGGGCACACCATGGAGAGGCCCCAGCTGATCACCTCGGGACACTGCCACATCTGCCCTATCGGCTTCTGCCAGGGCATCTTCGAAAGTCCGAACAACGACCGCGTTGATGTCACCATCATATTTTTCAATACGTTCAATGTATGCGCGGGTCAGTTCGCTGGAACTGATTTCTTTTGATCGAACCTGTTCTGCCAGCCGCACGGCACTGTCAAAAATATCGCTAGCCATAGTTTCTCTCCTCTGCCACGCGCTTAGTGGCCTTCTCAACTGATTGTCTTTTGATCTTTTTTGCCACTTTACCTTTTTACCAATTTTTAAATGGGTCACCACAGATTATGCTGTTGCCCAGACGGTTTAGTCTTCGACGGATCGCTGCCCGAGCCGCTTCTCAAGCTCACCAGACGGCTGACCAGCACTATCGACCCTTACTCTCTGCTCGTCAATGGCAACCAGCCATGGCGAGATCGCTGCTAACCCATGACGATTCACATGCCTTCGATCTAAAATGAAGCAACGACGATAGGAAATATCCATGACACCACGGATCCTGAGCATCCTGCTACTGACCGCAAGCGTATATTGCCTGGGCGACGTTACTACCCAGGATGCCGAGACCAGCCGGCTGTGGCGACTGTTCGACGAGCAATGGAACAGAGAGATGGCGCTTAATCCCACCTGGGCATCGATGCTCGGTGACAAGCGCTTCAACACCAAATGGTCTGATCTTTCCCAGGATGGCAGGATCGCAAGACGAGCAAGCGACGTGACTGCGCTTCAAAGACTGCGCAAGATCGATAGAGAGCTTCTCCCGGATCAGGAAAAAGTAAATTACGACCTCTTTCAGCGCCGTTACGAAGATCGGATCGAAAGTCACCCGTTCAACATGGATCTTATTCCAATAAGCCAACGTGGCGGTATTCAGACACTTGACGAACTGGCACGGAATCTGGAATTGGTATCCCGCCAGGATTTTGAGGACTGGCTGGCGCGCCTGGAAAAATTAGACGTGCTGATGGCACAAACCATCGAGCTGATGCGAACCGGTATGGCTACAGGCATCATGCCACCAAAAGTCACGATGTCGCGGGTACCCAACCAGATTGACAAGCAGCTGGTCAGCGACCCGGTAGATTCTCTCTTCTACCAACCCTTCAAAATCATGCCAGCAGACCTCTCCTCCGACGAGCAGGAACAGCTTCGACAACGTGCTAGAAGCGTTATTGAACATACCGTTCTGCCCGCGTACCAACGACTCCAGAGTTTTTTCATCAAGGAGTACCTGCCGGCTTGCCGCGATTCAATTGCCGCCGCCGACCTGCCAAGGGGACGGCCCTCCTACGAACATCTGGTCAGGCGCTTCACCACCACAGATCTAACTCCTGATGAAGTACACAAGACAGGTCTTCAAGAGGTTAGCCGGATTCGCAAGGCCATGAACGAGGTCATTAAGGAAACAGGATTCCAGGGCTCCTTCCAGGAGTTCCTGTCTTTCCTGAGAAACGACCCCCAGTTCTATTACGCGACGCCAGATGCCCTGCTCGAGGGTTATCTTGCAATCGCAAAAAAGATAGACCCGCTGATGCCAAAATTGTTCACCCGGTTGCCCCGCATGCCCTACGGGGTAAAGCCCATCCCTGCCGCAATCGCCCCTGATACGACAACTGCCTACTATATGCGACCGTCCGCTGACGGTCTGCGTGCTGGCTATTATTATGTCAACTTATATAAGCCGGAGACCCGGCCAAAATATGAGATGGAGGTGCTGACCGTCCACGAAGCGGTCCCTGGCCATCATATGCAGATTGCACTGCAACAGGAATTGGAGCGGCTACCGGCTTTTCGCCGCTTCAGCGGATACACTGCATTTATCGAAGGCTGGGGGCTTTACTCTGAGCGGCTTGGCTACGATATCGGCCTTTACGAGGATCCCTACTCTCGCTTCGGCCAGTTAACCTATGACATGTGGCGTGCAGTCCGGCTCGTAGTTGATACCGGCATGCACTACAAGGGCTGGTCTCGCCAGGAGGCGATCGATTTTTTTACAGAAAACGCGGCGAAATCCAAACTGGATATCATCAACGAAGTCGATCGGTACATTTCCTGGCCGGGTCAGGCGTTAGCCTACAAGCTGGGTCAGTTGAAGTTTTCAGAGCTGCGCGCCCGATCTGAGCAGACACTGGGCCCACATTTTGACCTGAGGAAATTTCACGATCGTGTTCTTGAAAACGGCGCCGTTCCCCTGAAGCTGCTGGAAGCCGATATCGACGCTTGGCTGGCAGCGGAAATACAATCGAGAAGCTTTGATACCGGACTGTAAACGGAGTTCCCACAGGACAGCCTACCCGGAGGATCCATCCAGCAACCAACGTCGCTCCGCGAGTTGCAAAGTAGTGCTGCCTTGTCTGAGATTAAAGGTCTGAGATTAAAGGTCTGAGAT
>CAXPUI010000494.1:0-3692 GCA_964220205.1 Candidatus Allofontibacter communis
ACACGATCAGGGAATCATTACCCAGAGATGGTCAGATTGTCCGGGATACAACCGTACCTGCTTACAACTTCGTCAACCAGCTGCTCCAGGTTTACGAACCACGGACCTTTATGGGACCAACATCGGCGGCGATCGGTCCAGGGCTACCCCTTGCCGTTGGTGCGTCAGCCGGGACTCGAAAGAAAACCGTGGTGATACACGGCGATGGCGGCTTTATGCTCCATGCGACCGAGCTGGCAACAGCAGTACAGTACCAGTTGCCACTGATCATCTGTGTTTTCAATGATAGTGGCTATGGCGTGCTGCGAGGCCTGCAATCAAGACAGTTCGAAGGCCGTTTTGGCGATACAGACCTTGGTTTTGTCGACTTCGCCGCGATGGCCAGGAGCATGGGCATGGAGGGCACAACGATCACCTCGCTGGACGGCTTCAACGCTGCGTTTTCCAGCGCATTGGCCCGGGAAGCACCCTATCTCATCAATATCGACATGCGTTCCCTGACGCCGATGGAGGGCAGTATCCTGCCTGCGGAAACGACTTCCTGAAACTCCCTGCTATCAGCAGAGACTGAACCGGAGGGCGGTAGCTCAACCTGGAGGTGACTCACGTCAAAAGGGCATCATGCGCCTGAAAAATCCCTGTTTGAACCTGTCTTCACAACCGTCAAGCTGGGAGCGGTAGCGGGTGGCACGGGAAGCCACCTTACTTGCTGCATCCTTCAACCACTGTTTATTTCTGTAGGTACCCTTGGCGTAACCACCCTGACCTTCGTGATAGGCAAGATACATGTTGTAAGCGTCGGACTTACTGATGTTGTTCCTGCGTCGACTCTGATCGTTATACCAACCGATAAAATCAATGGCATCCTCAAAGTCATTTCGATCAGCCCCGCCTCGCCCGGTTGAGCGCTTGTAAGCGGACCATGTCTGATCGATTGCCTGGGCATAACCATAGGCACTTGCAGGTCGACGTCCGGGAATAAAGCCGAGAATCTTCTTTCTCGGTGGTTTTGCTCGAGCCTTGAATGACGATTCCTGGTAGATGATCGACATCATCACCGAAATATCCGAGCCCCAGCGACGTGATGACTTACGAGCATGCTTATACCAGCCACGTTTCTCAGAGAAAATATTGCAGATATTATCGATATCGGACGGCGTCCTGGATGTACAGGCAGACAAAACCAGCAGGAACATGATCAGTAATATTCTAACCACTGGGCTTCTCCAATAATTCCACCAGGTCAGCTTCAGTCATCACCGGAATATTCAGGGACTGGGCCTTCGTCAGCTTGGACCCCGCCGCGTCGCCGGCTACCACGGCAGTGGTTTTTGATGAGACGGAACCCGATACTTTTGCACCCAGAGCCTGCAAGCGGGCTTTCGCCTCATTACGGGTTAACGTACTCATCGTCCCGGTTAACACAAAAGTCTGCCCCGCAAGGACTTGCGGATCCGTCTGCGATGCCATCTTCTCCCAATCGACTCCGCTTGCCAGCAACTCATCTATGACCCGATTGTTAACGTCCTGGGCGAAAAATCGAGCAATTTTTCCCGCGACAATAGGACCGACATCAGCAACCTGCTGCAGGGTTTCCTCTTCCGCTGTTCTCAAGGCATCGATATCTTTGAAGTACATCGCCAGACTATTCGCAGTTGATTCGCCGACTTCCTGGATCCCGAGCGCGTAGATAAATCTCGGCAGCGTTGTCCTTTTGCTTCTCTCGAGAGCTGCCAGAAGATTGTTGGCAGATTTCGGTGCCATACGCTCAAGCTCAACGAGGGACGCAGCCGTCAATTTATACAAATCAGCAGGACTGGTAATGAGGCCTTCATCGACAAGCTGGTTAACCAGCTTCTCACCCAGGCCCTCGATATCAAGGGCCAGACGCGAGGCAAAGTGACGGATACTCTCCTTGCGCTGCGCAGAACATTCCAGTCCACCAATACAACGGGCCAACACCTCACCTTCCGGTTGCAAGACTTCAGAACCGCAGGCCGGGCAGGATTTCGGCAACACGATATCTTTTGCGGAATCGGGCCGATGTTCGATCAGGACAGCTGCAACTTTTGGAATGACATCACCCGCCCGCTGAATAACAACCGTATCGCCGATCTTCAGGGCCAGGCGGCCTACCTCATCCATGTTATGCAGCGTCGCATTACTGATGGTCACGCCACCTACCTTGACAGGTCGAAGACGAGCGACCGGGGTGACAGCACCTGTTCTGCCGACCTGGAACTCAACGTCCTCGAGTACCGTTGTACCTTCTTCGGCAGGAAATTTATGCGCCATCGCCCAGCGGGGCGTCCGCGTCAGCATCCCGAGCCTGTTCTGTTCCTCGATGGCATCTACCTTGAAAACGACGCCATCAATTTCGTAATCAAGTGCCGCCCGTCGTGCCATCATCGCATCATAGTAATCTATACAGGCCTCGACCCCGGTCACTGACTCCACCAGCGGGTTAATTCGGAGGCCCCATTCTCCCAGACGGGCAAGAATCTCCGTGTGGGTCGCAGGCATCTCGCCACCCGCAACAACGCCAATACTGTAAGCGAACATCGTCAGTGGACGTTGGGCAGTTTCGCGGGGATCCAGTTGCCTGAGGGTTCCGGCTGCCGCGTTACGAGGATTGGCAAATGTCTTCTGCCCCCTGGCTAACGCATCATTATTCATCTGCTCGAAGCCGGACAACGAAAAATAAATTTCACCCCTGACTTCCAACCTTTGGGGATAGCCGGTCCCCATGGGAGTCAGCGGTATCGAATCAATCGTGCGAACATTACTGGTGATATCCTCGCCCGTTGCACCATCACCGCGGGTAGCCCCACGGACCAGCCGACCGTCCTCGTACAGCAGGGATACGGCCACACCATCAATCTTGGGCTCACAGGCATAGGCTACATCATCGTTGCTGCCAAGACGCGCCAGGACCCGTCGATTGAAATCATGCATATCCTCTTCCCCGAAGGCGTTGTCGAGGGACAGCATCGGCATTTCATGGACCACCTGGTCGAATGAGTCGAGGGGCTGAGAACCGACGCGCTGGGTCGGTGAATCGTCAGCGACGAGATCCGGATAGTCTGATTCCAGAGCCTTCAGTTCATGGAACAACCGATCGAATTCGGCATCACTGACCTCCGGCGTATCCAGCGTGTGGTAAAGGAAATTATGACGGTTGACAGTCTCTCTTAACCGGGCAACCCGTTCCCGAATATCAGTCGGTATGCTCACGACACCAGGTCAGGCGGAGTGCTTGAACTGGAATTCCCTGATCGACTGACGACAATGCTCAATTGTTTGCGGTGTCATCACACTGCGAGTCTCATCCCTGACTTCGCCACCGAGTTCCAGCGCTATGGCGTCAGCGACCACGAGCATGTCATCCAGGGCTCGAACGGGGGCACCGAGCTCATGGACGCGCATAAACAGGGTCACGCCTGGCGTGGTGAAATTATTCATGGAGCTAACATCAAAGGTTCCTGGTTCAACCGCATTAGCAAGGCTGAACTGGACTTCACTACCGGCTTGCCGATGAAAGATATCCATAGAGCCAAACGTCATCCCCGCTTCCATCAGTATTTCCAACAGGGCCTGTCCAGGAAAAGGTTCTCCCAATGCCAGTACATGGACAACAATAAACATTTCCGGAAGATCCCTTGCAACAGCCACAGGTTCTGCTCCGTCGCGGC
>CAXPUI010000495.1:0-6325 GCA_964220205.1 Candidatus Allofontibacter communis
CTGTGTAAAGAGCCTTCAGCGAGGCCTGTGTAAAGAGCCTTCAGCGAGGCCTGTGTAAAGAGCCTTCAGCGAGGCCTGTGTAAAGAGCTCAGCTGGCAGAGCAACGGTTCCAGTTTTATGTCCGAGGGCCCAGGGTAGTTTAGTCAGAAACAAAAAAAGCCGGGCTTTGCCCGGCTTTTTGGAATGACACTCGAGGTCTTTACTCCTCGTCATCATCGTCCTCGAAATCATCATCGAAGTCGTCGTCGTTATCCGGTAACGGTCGATCAACCAGCTCGACAAACGCCATGGGTGCCGCGTCGCCAGGCCGAAAGCCGCACTTAAGTATGCGGGTATATCCGCCTGGACGGTACTGGTACCGGGGTCCAAGCTCAGCAAAGAGTTTACCGACGGCAGACTTACTGCCAGTACGGGCAAAAGCCAATCGTCGATTCGCGACCGAGTCACTCTTGGCAAGCGTGATCAGTGGCTCTGCTACTCGCTTCAGTTCCTTTGCTTTTGGCACAGTGGTCTTGATGACCTCATGTTCAATCAACGAAACGGCCATGTTCTTAAACATCGCTTTCCGATGGCTGCTGTTCCGGTTCAGTTGTCTGCCACTTTTACGGTGTCGCATGACGGCGTTCCTTTAAACTCTTCTATCTTTGTGTGGTGATGCTGACGTGTCCCTGCAGGTTGTGCTTTCAGGACACGTTACTTCATTCCCTTAACCCAATACCCGATCATCGCCTCTAAGACTGACCGGCGGCCAGTTTTCCAGCCGCATGCCCAGAGACAGCCCACGGCTTGCCAGCACGTCCTTGATTTCAGTCAGCGACTTCTTGCCGAGGTTCGGGGTCTTCAGGAGCTCAACTTCGGTGCGCCGAATCAGGTCACCGATATAGTAGATATTTTCCGCCTTGAGGCAGTTAGCCGATCGAACCGTCAGTTCCAGATCATCTACCGGACGCAGGAGGATTGGATCGATTTCATCTTCTTCCTCTATAGTTTCGACCTCAGCCTCACTCTCAAGGTCAACAAAAACCGCCACCTGCTGCTGCAGGATTGTCGCCGCACGACGAATTGCCTCTTCCGGGTCGATCGTACCGTTGGTTTCAAGATCAATAATCAGCTTGTCGAGGTCCGTTCGCTGTTCTACCCGGGCATTGTCTACTTTGTACGATACACGGCGAACAGGAGAATAACTGGCATCCAGTAACAGGCTGCCAATGACTCTTGATTCTTCTTCATCTGCAGTGCGAACATCTGCCGGCTCGTAGCCACGGCCGCGACCAACCTGGGCACGCAGTTTCAAATGGCCATCTTCGTTCAGGGTTGCAATCACGTGTTCGGGATTGGCGATTTCAATATCGTGGTCCAGCTGGAAATTCTCCGCTGTCACGACGCCCGGGCCCTTAACATCGAGTGTAATTTCAGCTTCATCCGCCGCATTGAGCTTTACCGCAACGCCTTTCAGATTAAGCAGGATTTCGATGACGTCTTCCTGAACACCTTCGATAGAACTATATTCATGCAATACGCCATCAATCTCCGCTTCAACGATTGCGCAACCTGGCATGGAAGAAAGCAGGATACGTCGCAGTGCATTGCCGAGCGTATGACCGAAGCCGCGCTCAAGTGGCTCGAGCACGACACTTGCTTGTGTCGGGCTGTCTTGTTCCACCTGGATGTGCTTCGGTGTCAAAAATTCTAGTGAGGAATGTGCCATTTTGGTCTCCGCTCTATCCATTATTTCGAGTACAACTCGACGATCAGGTTTTCGTTAATTTCCTGAGGCAGGTCTTCCCGCTCGGGGTAGGACTTAAAAACACCTTCCATCTTATCGGCGTCAACCTCAACCCAGGGAACCGGCGCTCGATTAGCCGCCAGTGCCAGCGCGCCCTGAATACGCAACTGGTTTCGTGATTTCTCCCGTACGCTGACCGTATCGCCAGCTTCAACCTGATAACTTGGAATGTTGATGACATTGCCATTAACCACGATAGACTTGTGGCTGACCAACTGCCGCGCCTCCGCACGAGTCGAACCGTAACCCATACGGTAAACAACATTGTCCAGACGTCGCTCAAGAATTCTCAGCAGGTTCATACCCGTCGCACCTTTCTGACGGTCCGCCTTCTTGTAGTAGTTTCGGAACTGCTTCTCGAGCACACCGTAGAGACGGCGTACCTTCTGCTTTTCCCTCAGCTGAATCGCGTAATCTGAATTACGGGCGCGCCTCGCGCCGTGCATCCCAGGCGCTGATTCTGCACGACACTTGGATTCCAGGGGGCGTACGCCGCTCTTGAGGAAAAGGTCTGTTCCCTCACGTCGTGATAACTTTAACTTGGGTCCGAGATATCGGGCCATGCTTTTTCTCCTCGGTTGTCCTTTTTATACCCGTCGTCGCTTGGGTGGTCGGCACCCATTGTGCGGAATTGGGGTGACATCCGTAATGTTGGTAATTCTGAAACCACACGCATTCAGGGCACGGACAGCAGCCTCACGACCAGGGCCGGGTCCCTTAACAAAGACTTCAAGGTTCTGCAGACCGAACTCCAGCGCAGTGTTACCAGCACGTTCTGCCGCCACCTGAGCAGCACAGGGTGTGCTTTTCCGAGCGCCACGGAAGCCGGAACCTCCTGCGGTTGCCCAGGCCAGGGCACCGCCCTGTCGATCGGTAATCATGATGATGGTGTTGTTGAACGACGCATGAATATGCGCGAGTCCATCAACGACCTGTCGCTTGCCTTTGCGACGAATCACCGGTTGTGCCGGTTCCGTCGCTTCTTCGGTTGCTGTAACTGTTTCAGATTCAGACATAGTCTTTACGATCCTCTAGAGAGGCTTATTTACGGATCGGACGCTTAGGTCCTTTCCGGGTTCTGGCATTGGTCTTGGTACGCTGGCCACGCAGTGGCAATCCACGCCTGTGTCGAATGCCACGGTAGCAACCAAGGTCCAGCAGACGTTTGATATTAAGCTGGTTCTCACGCCGGAGATCACCTTCGACATTGAGCTTGGAAATTTCGCCACGCAGCTGGTCCAGCTGGTCTTCAGAGAGGTCTTGCACCTTGCTCGTCGGGTCAACACCCGTGGCATCGCACAACTGTCTGGCAGTCGTTCGACCGATACCGTAGATATAGGTCAGAGAAATCTCTGTATGTTTGTTGTCCGGGATATTGATCCCTGCTAATCGAGCCATTTCAATTAACCCTGTCTTTGCTTATGACGAGGTTCGCTGCAAATCACGCGAACGGAACCTTTACGCCGGATAATGCGGCAGTTTCTGCACATCTTTTTTACTGAAGCTCTGACTTTCATCGTCTATCTTCCTTTTCCTTCTGACCGGCTTCTAACGATCTTTGCGCTAGAACCGCTAGCGCCTACCAAAATTCTGTAAATTTGATTTCTTCATCAGCGATTCATACTGATGCGACATCAGGTGAGTCTGCACCTGGGCCATAAAGTCCATAACCACTACAACCACAATCAGCAAGGCTGTACCGCCCAATTGGAAGGTGATATTGAACTGAACGATCAGCGCCTGGGGAAGCAGGCAAACCGCCGTCATATAGAGGGCACCAACCAGTGTCAGCCTCGTCAAAATCGTATCTATATGCCGCGCTGTCTGATCGCCAGGTCGAAACCCGGGAATAAACGCGCCCGACCTTTTCAGGTTGTCAGCAACCTCCTTGGGATTAAACATGATCGCCGTATACCAGAAGCAAAAGAAGATAATGCCCATGGAGAACAGGATGATATTCAGAGGCTGTCCGGGGGCAATCAACAGTGCAAAGTCCTGCAACCATTCCATACCCGGCGACTGACCAAACCACTGACCAATGGAGGCAGGGAATAACAGGAGCGAACTGGCAAAGATGGCTGGGATAACGCCAGCCATGTTGACCTTAAGAGGCAGATGACTGCTCTGAGCTGCGTACTGCTGCCGACCCTGCTGACGCCTCGCATAGTTCACCGTAATTCTTCGCTGGCCACGTTCAACAAAAACAACCCCGGCGACAATCGCAATGGCCAACGCACCAATCCCAAGCAGGGCAATAATCGAGATCTCACCCTGGCGGGCCTGCTCAAACGATTGTCCAATGGCGCTCGGGAAGCCGGCAACGATCCCGGCGAAAATCAGAATCGAAATACCATTGCCAACCCCACGTTCCGTCACCTGTTCACCCAGCCACATCATGAACATGGCACCAGTGACAAGGGTGGTTACCGCAACAAAGACAAATGACGGACCAGGAGAAAACGCCAGTCCCTGGCCCTGCAGGCCATTGGCCATGGCAAACCCCTGAATAGTGGCCAGCAGCAAGGTGCCGTAGCGTGTCCACTGACTGATTTTGCGCCGACCGGCCTCGCCCTCTTTCCTGAGTTGCTGCAGAGACGGCGTGGTTGCCACAATCAGGTTGGAGATAATCGACGCAGAGATGTAAGGCATGATTCCGAGAGCGAGGATACTCATCCGTTCAATCGCACCACCCGAAAACATATTGAGCAGTTCCAGAATGCCACCCTGATTCGCATCGAACAGTGCTCGGAGTCGTTCAGGATTAATGCCAGGCACAGGAATATGGCTACCGATACGGTAGACCACCAGGGCAAGCAGGACGAACATCAACCGCTGGCGGAGCTCACTGAGTCCACCACCCGACATCATTGCCTTTGCCTGTTGTTGTGCAGTAACGCTGGTCATTTTTAACTATTGATTCTTGTCTTATCTGTCGCTGATAAAATTTTCTATGCTTACTCTTCTACTTTGCCGCCCGCTGCTTCAATAGCCGCCTGAGCGCCCTTTGTCGCCTTGATACCCTTCAACGTCACCGCCCGATCAATGGAACCGGACAGGATAACTTTGGCACGCTTCATCGTTCCCTTGATAACGTTAGCGGCTTCAAGCGTCTGCATATCGACTACATCACCGTCTACTTTCGCGATTTCCGAGAGTGTTACTTCCGCTGTTACCCGAGCCTTGGCTGAATTAAACCCGAACTTGGGCAACCGCATCTGCAGGGGCTGCTGGCCGCCCTCAAAACCTCGACGTATGCGGCCACCGGATCGTGATTTCTGACCCTTGTGACCACGGCCACAGGTTTTACCCAGACCACTGCCCATTCCCCGTCCAACTCGCTTGCGAGGCTTCTGGCTGCCAGATCCGGGTTTTAATGTATTGAGTTGCATTTCCTACTCTTCCTTTTCTGCCCTGCGCTGTTTGCTTAAGGCTGTTTGCTCAAGGCTGCCGTTACAGGCGGCTTACTCTTCCACACTCACCATGTAAGTCACTTTGTTAATCATGCCCCGAACCGCTGGTGTGTCTTCCACTTCAACGGTATGGTTGATTTTTCTCAGACCCAAGCCTCGAATGCACGCCTTGTGAGCCTTCAGCCGACCGATAGTGCTCTTGGTCTGGGTAACTTTGATTGTTTTAGCGGCCATAATCCTGAACCTATAATGCGGCGTTAGCCCGTAATCTCTTCAACTGTTTTGCCACGCTTTTCCGCCACGCTCTCTGGTGAACGCATTTCCTGGAGTCCCTTGAAGGTAGCTCTGAGAACGTTGATCGGATTCGTGGAGCCATATGACTTGGCCAGAACATTGTGAACACCAGCGACTTCCAGAACCGCGCGCATGGTCTTACCAGCGATGACGCCAGTACCTTCAGAGGCTGGTTGCATGTAGATCTTGGATGCACCATGACGTGCCGTAATTGGATACTGGATGGTTGACCCTTTCAGATCCACGGTAATCATGTTCCGCCGTGCGGCTTCCATTGCTTTCTGAATCGCCAGAGGCACTTCACGAGCTTTACCACTGCCATAACCAACACGGCCATTACCATCACCAACAACGGTCAAAGCCGTAAAGCCAAAAATACGACCACCCTTGACAACCTTGGCGACCCGGTTCACCTGAACCAGTTTCTCCTGTATGCCTTCTTCGTTTTCCTGTTCGTTGTATGCCATTAGCTATACCTTTATAAATCGACGAGATCTTTCGCTTGGGAAAGATGACGCTAAAACTGTAATCCGCCTTCGCGGGCGGCGTCGGCGAGTGCTTTGACTCTGCCGTGGTACTTGTATCCGGACCTGTCAAAGGCGACTTGCTCAATTCCGGCTTCTTTCGCCTTTGCAGCGATTGCCGTGCCAACCTTGGCTGCATCGCTGACATTACCTTTATTCTCGCTTCGAATATCCGCATCAAGGGAGGACGCTGCAGCTTGCACAGTGTCGCCCGATGCAGAAATGATCTGCGCATAGATGTGCTGCGGCGACCGGTAAACGCTCAATCTCGGCATTTCGAGCTCACGTATATGCATTCGGCTGCGCCGGGC
>CAXPUI010000496.1:0-5306 GCA_964220205.1 Candidatus Allofontibacter communis
CAAAAAACCCGTCGAGCTGGCCGCTGCGACAGGTTTCCCCTCTTTAGCGGCATTTCTAAAGCGCCCGCAAGCTGACATCAAATCGGCGCGGACAAATAGTAACGCAGAGTGCCGGGTGCAGCAATCAAACCAGCGGAGTCTGCTAGAATCATTCTTCTTTTGGCTACAACAATTCCAATGGACAAAAATCAATTTAACGAGTCCCTGATCGACTTTCTGAAAGCTGCTCCAACGCCGTTTCACGCTGTCCAATGCATGGCTCGAGCACTGAAAGCAGCCGGCTTTGAAGAACTCCACGAAGAAAAGCAATGGCAGACTCCCCCTGGAAAGTACTTCGTCACGAGAAATCAGTCTTCAATCATCGCTTTCATCATTGGCTCCTCCGATATGGCCGATACCGGCATCAGGATGGTGGGGGCGCACACGGACAGCCCCTGCCTCAAAGTAAAACCTCATCCTGACAGGCACAAGCACGGCTATCACCAGTTGGGTGTCGAGGTGTACGGAGGCGTTCTGCTGAATCCGTGGTTTGATCGAGACCTCAGCCTCGCTGGTCGAGTGACAT
This sequence comes from Candidatus Allofontibacter communis, assembly GCA_964220205.1. Taxonomy (GTDB): domain Bacteria; phylum Pseudomonadota; class Gammaproteobacteria; order Pseudomonadales; family Azotimanducaceae; genus UBA9659. The sequence continues at coordinate 566 of CAXPUI010000496.1, forward strand.
ATAGAACCTCCGACGGCAGACTGAGGAATTCCCTGATCAACCTGGAACGCCCCATAGCGATCATTCCCAGCCTGGCCATACACCTGGATCGTGAAGCCAATAACAATCGAAAGGTTAACCCTGAAACGGATATGGCACCCCTGCTGCTGCAGGCACAGGATAGCTACAGCATTCAGGACCTGATAGGCCCAGAGGTCGATGACGAGCAGATCCTGGCATCAGACCTCAGCTTTTATGACACCAATCCACCGTCTCTGATCGGCGAACGACGGGAGTTTATTGCCAGTGCTCGACTCGACAACCTGTTGAGCTGTTTCACTGGCATGACCAGTCTCATGGATGCAGAAGCAAAGTTTACCAGCCTGCTGGTTTGTAACGATCACGAAGAGGTTGGCAGTGCATCGGCTGCAGGGGCTGAAGGGACTTTTCTCAGGGATGTACTGGAGCGAATCACAGAGCCCGGCGAATCCAGAAAGAGAACTTTCGCCAGATCGTTGCTGGTTTCCACGGATAACGCTCACGGGATACATCCAAACTACTCTGACAAGCACGAAAGCAATCACGGCCCGATTCTGAATCGAGGACCCGTCATTAAATTCAACGCCAACCAGCGCTATGCGACGAACAGCGAAACCGCCGGTTACTTTAAAGCGTTATGCCAGTCGATAGATGTCCCTGTCCAGGAATTCGTCAATCGTGCGGATATGAGCTGTGGTAGCACCATCGGACCCATCACCGCCAAAGAGATCGGCGTCAAGACAATTGACGTGGGTGTTCCGACCTTTGCCATGCACTCCATCAGGGAGTTGGCCGGCGCTGATGATGCTCACAACCTGATGCAGGTATTAAGCACGTTCTACGGGGATGACGGTCCGTTGGGAGCGACGCCCTCCTGACGTTGCACAGACCCGGTTTCCCCTTTTCAAATTCGTTGGACGCCAATAAGTGACCGGTGCGACATGCAGGGCATCGAGGTCAAAACCAGTGACAAGCCACATCGATAACACAGGCACTTATTCCAAGATCACAGTTCCTTATCTGATAAAATTGCAAGCTGTGAGTCCCAATGTAAAACTGTCACCATGCCAACTCATCTAGAAACTCACGAAATCCGCGTTTTCAAAACCGTCTATGAAGAAAGCGGTTTCAACAAAGCTGCGGAAAAACTCTTCGTAACGCAGTCGGCCGTCAGCCAGACCATCGCAAACCTGGAACACAAGCTCGACACAGTGCTGTTCCACCGCAAGCCATTGAAACCCACCGAGGCAGGATTACGACTGCTCCAGTACGCAGATACCGTGTTATCAGAAGAGGAAACGGTTCTCGCAGACCTGAACAACATAAAAAATGGCGTTTTATCAAACCTCCATCTGGCCATGAACAGCACGGTCAATGAACTCTTCGGTGCCAAGCTCATCAAGCAGTTCTGCAACGAACACCCGCTGACAAGGCTAAAGATCTCCGTCATGCCAAGCCGGCAGATGATTACCGCTGTGGGTTCCGAACTCTGGGAACTGGGGCTCGGGCCTTTTCAGCAAGTCATGCCAGACAGGTTCAGGACGATGCCGCTGTTTCAAGAGACTCGACATCTTGTCATTTCCAATGACCGACTCGATCCTTCACTGACCGCAGAAGAACTCCTCAACCAGGTTCCGCTGATTGTTTCGCACCTGGATGATCCAGACCTGCGACCGACCATCGACAAACTACGAGATAACTTTGGCACCATTTGGGAAGCCAATGATCTCAACCTGCGCCTGGAATTACTGAACAATGGTCTGGGCATGACTTACCTGGACGATCGACTCATGCAGCGGCACCCCGAGCTTTCGCACCTGGGCCCCTTCCCTTTCTCGACCATCCCCCTGACCTACGGCGTTTACTACCGCCGCGACAAACTGCTGTCTGCTGGCGCCCACCAGTTCATGGCGGTCTGTGAAGAGTTTTTCAAGGACGACCTCTCATAGTCCATCCATGTATCGCTGCAGGTCCTGCAGGACCGACAACCGATTGTCTTTTTCCGTCGCCAATAGCGCTGCAAGTTGGGACCTGCCCGCTTGCAGTCGACCATCAACCTGCCATCGAGCCTCACAATGCTCCTGCCAGCGCCCGGTTTCCGCCGCAGATAGCGAGTGTGACCAGTTGCGCGCTCGATAACGAAACAACATCTCATCCAACCTGTCATCCTGGAAACGACCCGTGAATGCTGCAAGGTCCGACGGTTCAGCCGCCGCAACGCTATTCATCGTCACCCGATCAGCATCGGAAAAAAAACCACCACTGTAGAGTTGGAAGTCGGGATCATCGCTCTCGTCAAACTGTCGAGAGCTGAATGTCTCATGAATCTTCTCAACCAGCCCGGCCCTGCCACGCAGGGCTTCCAAGTGCGTCTGGCATAGAGAGAGGTTGATACCCAGCCGCTCAGCCCCGGCTTCATCCAGTGTGCTTAACGGCGCAACAATCGGACTGCGGTTGAGATGCACAGTTTTTAACCCAACCCGCTCCTCTCCTTCCGCCAGATCATCCTTGCGAGAAAAAACCAGTCGAGCGAGACCCGCAGCATCTTCCTGCAGCAGGCTGTCCGGAGGCTGCGACAGATCAAAGCATATGATGCCGTTACTGTTGGCAGGATGCTGGCACAGCGGCAGCACCACAGCAGTGCATCCCCCGGCTGCTGGATACATCGACGAAACATGGACTACCGGCTGCTTCCCGAGGGGATAGAGCTGCTGTATCACGGCCTTCTTGTCTCGCAGATGCCAGGCGAATTCAAAGAGCCTTGGCTGAACCCCCTTGAGTTTGCGGGTAATTGCTATCGTGGCCCTGACATCAGCCAGTGCGTCATGAGCGTCCAGGTGATCATCACCATTGGCACGGGCCAGATCCTCCAGTCGGAAAGAAGGTACCCCGGGCGTTCTTTCCGGCCAGTTAAAGCCAGTCGGCCTCAGCGCATAGGCTGCCCGGAAGAGGTCTATAACATCCCAGCGAGAGTTGCCATTGCGCCATTCACGCGCATAGGGATCCCTGAAGTTACGGTAGAGCATCTGCCGGGTGAATTCATCATCGAAGCGAATGTTGTTAAAGCCTGCAACGCAGGTTTGTGCCACCTCGAACTCACCAAGAACCCGATCACAAAAAGCCTTTTCATTGAGACCGTTGGCTTTCAGTTCCGACATCCGGAGACCCGTGACCAGCAGAGCCTCGGGCTGCGGCAACACGTCTCGGCCCGGGTAGCCTATGACATTGACCGGCTCATCGATCTCCCGCAGGTCCGCATCAGTGCGAATACCAGCGAACTGCAGGGGACGATCCAGCACCGGATCTATACCCGTCGTTTCGAGGTCATACCAGAAGATGGATTCGGCCACGTGCCAGCCACTCCCAAAAGAGACAGTGTGTATAATCACTGCTTTTCCGTCAAAGGTTAGATGGTGGCTTCACGAACACATTTTCTCGCTCTGTTGCTCGGTCCCCTGCTGGCTGCAACCGCCTTTCTCAGCCTGTCAGTCGCGGGCTGGGAAGCCAGTGCGTGCTGGACGGCAGCCATTACCATCATCTGCGCCACCTGGTGGATTTTCGAGCCGATACCCATCCCTGCAACATCCATGATTCCTATCGCAGCACTGCCAGTCGTCGGTGTGCTGACACCTGCCCAGGTGGGCCAGGCCTACGGTTCACCCCTGGTCCTGCTGTTAATGGGCGGTTTCCTTCTATCGACGGCAATGGCGAAAAGTGGGGCCCACCGCCGGATTGCCCTGAACATGGTTAACCTGTTTGGTGGGACAAGCAGCCGGCGCCTGGTCTTCGGCTTCATGGCAGCCGCGGCAGTCCTGAGCATGTGGATATCCAATACCGCAACAACGCTGATGCTTCTACCTGTCGCTCTCGCTGTGATAGAGAGATCCCGGGATCCGCATCTCGCGATTCCGCTCCTGCTGGGTATCGCCTATGCGGCAAGCGTCGGAGGGATCGGCACCCCCATTGGTACCCCGCCAAACCTGGTTTTCAGAGAAATCTATCAACAGACCACCGGAACGGAAGTAGGCTTTCTAACCCGGATGATGTGGGGCATCCCTGTAGTCCTGATATTTGTTCCCATTATCGGTGTCTGGCTGACCCGCTCACTGAATTTTCGAGGGGAAATTGACATGCCGGCGGTGGGTCAGTGGCAGACCGAGGAAAAACGCGTGTTTATTGTGTTTTCACTGACCGCACTAGCCTGGGTCACCAGGGGACAGCCCTTCGGTGGCTGGTCAGACTGGCTGAATGTACCAGGTGCAAACGATGCAAGCGTCGCGCTGATTGCCGTCGTCACAATGTTCCTCATTCCCGATGGCAAAGGCAGCAAGTTACTGGACTGGGATACGGCGGCAAAGATTCCCTGGGGCATGCTGATCCTTTTTGGGGGAGGCATTGCGATTGCCCAGGCATTTATTGTCTCTGGCCTCAGTGCTTATCTGGGCGAAGCACTGGCGGGTCTGGCAGGCTGGCCTGTCCTGCTCATGATCGCAATCATCTGCATCACCATTACCTTCCTCACCGAGATGACCAGCAACACGGCGACAACTACACTGATGATGCCCATCCTGGCAGCGGCGGCAATAGCCGCTGGAATCGATCCCGCCCTGTTAATGGTGCCCGCGGCCATGAGTGCAAGTTGCGCGTTCATGCTGCCGGTAGCGACCGCACCCAACACCATCGTTTTCTCAACCGGCCGGTTCACCACTGCACTGATGGCGAA
>CAXPUI010000497.1:0-2838 GCA_964220205.1 Candidatus Allofontibacter communis
GGAGTTGGTAGTTTTGTTGAGACGTCGCTGATTGCGACCGGTTGTTGGACCAATGGCATGCAGCTTCAGGGTGCCATCGCGGGTTTTGATGTTGGTCGCGCTCTGGATAAGGCAGGTGCGCGCAGCCCCTTTGCGATGGTCTATACAACCCGTGACGATCGTCATATCTGTCTGGTGCTGACGAATCCCAAGAAAGAGTTCCATGAAGTTGCTGCTGCTCTTGGTCTCGCAGAGTGGGCCGATGATGAGCGTTTTACGGAAATGCGCTCCATCATGCGTAATCGAGAGGAGGTTCGGGACAAGTTTCGGGAAGCGATCGGCGCCAGACCCCTGCAGGAACTCTGCCTGGCATTTGATGAAATGCAGTTGACTTATGGCGTGGTGGAAACACTGAGTGATGTCATCAGCGACGCCCACCTCGTAGAAAACGAGGTCGTTGTTCGTACGGAGTCTGAAAATCCACTCTTTGGCTGGACGATCAACAACCCGATCCGAATTTCAGGTGAAGCCACAAAAGCAGCGAATGATCCACCCGAATATGGGCAGGATACGCGAACGATCCTCGAAGAACATGGCTTTTCGAGTGCTGACGTTGAAAAGTTGCTGACGGATCAGATTGTTTTTGCTGCGGACTAGGGAGCGGGAGATATGGAAGGAATCAACGAGGAAAAAGTAACTGCCTGGCTGGCTGATAATGTTCCCACCCTGGAACCTCCGGTCAGTTATTCACTCATAGCCGGAGGGCATTCAAACCTCACCTATCGCTGCGAGGATGCTGCCGGAGCCATTTATGTCCTGAGGCGGCCTCCGCTCGGGCATGTCCTGCAGTCTGCCCATGATATGAGTCGTGAACACAAGATTATTGATGCCTTGAAGGACTCGTCGGTGCCAGTAGCAAGAAACTATGGCCTTTGTCAGGATCCGGATGTGAATGAGGCTGATTTTTATGTCATGGCCTATGTCGATGGACTGGTGCTTAACGACTCAACCGTCAGTGCACAGCTTGCCGACGTTGAACGGGCGTCTATCGGCAGGGATTTGGTCGATATTCTATGCCGATTACACGCAGTTGATCCCGACGAAGTCGGCCTGGGTGACCTCGGCCGCAAGGAAGCTTACCTGGGGCGTCAGATAAAGCGTTGGACCGCGCAGTGGGAAGCTTCGAAAACCCATGAGATAGCGGCGATGGAAGATAGTTGTCGTATCCTTAAAGAGCGCATGCCGGACCAGGTCGGTGCCGCGATAGTCCATGGTGACTTTCGCCTGGGCAATATGATTGTTGGTGAAGGTCAGGTAAAGGCAGTGCTTGATTGGGAACTATGTACCCTGGGCGATCCGCTGGCAGATGTTGGTTACCTGCTGAACAATTGGATGAGCAAGGATGAGGTCCTGGAAATAGGAGAGGGGGACCAGGCACCGACTGCTGCTGGAGGGTTTATCTCCAGGGAAGAACTGTCAACCTATTACGCGGCTGAGACGGGTCGGGATCTTTCGGGCATCAATTATTACAGGGCGTTTTCCCACTGGCGCCTTGCCGCAATCGGACAGGGTGTTTATAAGCGTTACCTGGTTGGAGCCATGGGTGACAATCGTGATGTTGACCTGGAACGTCAGAAAGAAGGCGTTACCAGGCGGGCCCAGGCGGCGCTCGAATTGCTCGAAAGTTAGTGTACTTGTGGTGGTGGTCCTTCGAGGGCCAGAAGGCGCTTGGCTGCAAGCTCTTTCAGTTTTTCATCGGTTGCGACCTGCAAAACCTGCGTATAGGTATGCTGCGCGAGCGGTCTTTTTCCCTGCATTTCATAGACTGCCCCAAGCTGGACAGTAAATTCGTTATGCTGGGGTCGTAAGAGTAGCTGCCGGTCGATGCAGGCTTTACTCTCCTCCCAGTTCTTGGCGCGCCAGAATATCTGCTTAAGGTTGTCCAGTATTCGAATCAGGATGTCCCTTGGGCCTGCTTCATTGAAGTACTCATCCCTGAGTGTGGCTCTTGGGCCTGCTATCTGCCTGAGTAATGTCTGGCAGTCTGCCAGGCTCAATTCCCGACCTGAGAATGGGTCAACAATGGTGCCGTCTTCAGCCCCGTAACGAACCAGGAAATGCCCGGGAAAGGAGATGCCGCATACCGGTACGTCCAGGCGCGAGCCAATGGCAAGGTGTATAAGTGCCAGGCTGATAGGGATACCCTGCCGGTTTTCGATAACTCGATTCAGATAGCTGTTCGCAGGGTCATAATAATCGGATGCGTTGCCGGAGAACCCGAGTTCATTATGAATGTAAGTGATCAAGGACGTTACCGGTACACCATAGCCTTCCCGCAGAGAGGTAAACCTCTCGGCATAGTTATCCAGTTCCCGAAGATAGTGTTCAACCACGAGCTGGTCATCTGCCTCAGCGGCGATGAGAAGCGCGGCTTTATCGAGTTGAATCAGCTGATCGGGTAATGCCGCTATGGCCGCAAATTGTTGTCGTGTTTCGGAAGTCATCGAGCAACTTTACAAGCTTGTGTTGGATATGCAATCCTCGCGCGCTATTTGTCCCCGATGTTAAGGGAAAAAATGTCGGGAAAGCGTACATTGAACCTCCTGAGCACGCCATTGATGTTCGTGGAGCTGACCAATCGAGAGATTGTGAACCCTATAAACCCATGGTACCCGGCCGGTGTGCTCAGATGCTGAGCTCAGCCGACTGGAGACCTTATTATTGTTGAGTCAAAGGAGGCCAGACAATGAACTTCGACCTAGCACAAACAGACGAATTACTCGCGACCACCAGGGCCGTTCGCAAGAGACTCGATTTCGAGAGGGCTGTGCCGAGAGCAATCGTCAATGAATGCATTTC
>CAXPUI010000498.1:0-4172 GCA_964220205.1 Candidatus Allofontibacter communis
GACAGGGCCAGCCTGTCCAAGTGTCAAACGCACCAACTGACGGCTGGGTAAGAATTTTCACAGAATCCTCCGATAGGGGCGATGCCTTTATCGGTGTTGGAGAGATTCTGGGAGATGGCAGAGTGGCGCCGCGTCGGCTTGTCGCTCATTAAACGGAGATAAGCTCCACAGAGCGTTATCTCAAAAAGGTACAGGGGCATCTACAAATATGCGTGGATGTTGCCCTGCATTAAACGCCAGGATGCTTTTTCCTGGTCAAGAGCATATTAAATTGGAGAAAAACTATGGCTTTATCAACCGAAAGAAAGGCTGAAATCGTAAAAGAGTTCGGTGCTTCGGAAAATGATACCGGATCACCCGAGGTGCAGATTGCGCTGCTTACAGCGAACATCGAAGAGTTGCAATCGCATTTCAAGGAACATGCCCACGATCACCACTCTCGAGTGGGATTACTTAGGATGGTCAGTCAGAGACGTAAGTTGTTGAACTATCTTCGTAATAAAAGTGCAGATCGATATGCATCAATTATTAAGAAGCTTGGACTGCGACGATAGTTCTGTTGTTCACCTCAAGGGAAGTGAACAGCGTTAATTGGAGAATATTGTGAGTTATGTAATAAAAAAGTTTGATTTTGGTGGACAGGAAGTTGTCCTGGAAACCGGTAAGGTGGCCCGACAGGCATCCGCTTCGGTAATGGTAACAATGAATGAAACCACAGTACTGGTTGCTGTAGTTGCCAGAGATGAGGCTAAACCTGGGCAGGACTTTTTCCCGCTGACGGTCAATTACGAAGAAAAGACCTATTCTGCAGGTAAGATTCCTGGAGGTTTCTTTCGACGTGAAGGTAGACCTTCTGAAAAGGAAACCCTGACATCCAGATTGATCGACCGTCCTATCCGCCCGCTATTTCCGAAAGGTTTCATGAATGAGGTTCAGGTAACCTGTCAGGTGGTTTCAGCGAATAAAGATGTTGATCCAGATATCCCGGCGATGATTGGTGTATCGGCCGCCTTGTCTTTATCCGGGATTCCTTTTGCGGGACCGATTGGTGCGGCCCGAGTGGGCTTTACACCTGAGGGGTATCTCTTGAACCCGGGTTACGAAGCGTTGGAGTCTTCCGAACTCGATATGGTTGTAGCCGGAACGGAAACCGCTGTGTTAATGGTGGAATCCGAAGCCAACGAGCTGACAGAAGACCAGATGCTCGGTGCTGTCCTTTTTGCTCACCAGGAAATGCAGGTTGTTATCAAGGCAGTTAACGAATTGAAAGCAGAAGCAGGCAAGCCTGACTGGGAGTGGCAGTCAGAGCCTGAAAATACCAGCTTGATTGAGTCGGTGAGCGGCCAGTTTGCTGACCAGGTTGCCGAGGCTTACCGCCTGACGGAGAAGATGTCTCGCCAGAGTAAACTGAGTGAACTGAGGGATGCTGCTGTTGAAGCCTTCGCGGATGAAGACACCGATGCGGATGAAGTCAAAGGTGTTTTCGGGGCTCTCGAGAAGAAAACCGTCAGACGGGCAATTGTTGAGGGTCAGCCGAGAATTGATGGTCGTGACACCAAGACGGTGCGTCAGATTAATGTCGAGGTAGGCGTGCTTGCTAAAGCTCACGGGTCTGCGCTCTTTACCCGGGGAGAGACCCAGGCGCTGGTTTCGACGACTCTTGGGTCGATGCGTGATGCGGCAATTATTGATGCACTGCAGGGCACTTATCGCGATAGTTTCATGCTCCATTACAACTTCCCTCACTACAGCGTTGGTGAAACTGGCTTCTCTGGAGGACCGAAGCGACGTGAAATCGGTCATGGACGGCTGGCTCGCAGAGGTGTTTCTGCTGTCCTGCCCACTTCTGAAGACTGGCCCTACACGACGAGGGTTGTTTCAGAAATCACGGAATCCAATGGCTCTTCTTCCATGGCTTCCGTCTGTGGAGCAAGCCTGGCTTTGATGGATGCGGGTGTCCCGCTCAAGGCGCCGGTAGCTGGTGTCGCCATGGGTTTGGTTCTGGATGGCGATGACTTTGCTGTATTGACTGACATCCTTGGGGACGAAGACCACCTCGGTGACATGGACTTCAAGGTTGCTGGTACTGAGACCGGTGTAACAGCTTTACAGATGGACATTAAGATTCAGGGTATCACTGAGCAGATCATGGAGACAGCCCTTGATCAGGCACGCGATGCTCGTATGCATATCCTGGGTGAGATGAACAAGGTTATCGGTCAGTCTCGTGAGACTGTTTCAGAGAATGCCCCGGCCATGGTAACCATTAAGATTGACCCGGAAAAAGTTCGGGATGTCATTGGTAAAGGCGGGGCAACCATTCGTGGTATCACAGAGGAAACTGGCGCTTCCATCGATCTTGAAGATGATGGCACTGTGACAATCTTCGGTGAAGATGCGGAATCTCGTGATGCGGCCGTAGCTCACATCGACGCCATTACAGCGGAAGCTGAAGTTGGTCAGATCTATCAGGGCAAAGTCGTCAAGATCGCGGACTTCGGCGCATTTGTGAATATCCTGCCTGGGAAAGATGGTCTGGTCCACATATCGCAAATTGCTAAAGAACGGGTAGAAAAGGTGACTGACTACCTGTCAGAAGGCCAGGAGGTTGAAGTTCTGGTTCTTGATGTGGATCGTGGTCGCATTAAGCTTTCCATGAAAGAACTCATCAAAGATGATGAAGCCGCTGACGAAGATGTTGCCTCAGCGGATGAATCTTCTGATGACACAGACGCTGAGGATCAGCAAGAAGTGTCATGACAGCACATGGTTGAGTAGTGTACGGTAATCCTTTTCGTTAAGAGGATTACCGTCATCGACCAGATTATCGACCAGTTGCTGCGGCCCGCTGCGGACGCTGTAGCCGGTTTCATCTTTTTCAGTGTCCAACTGGGTGACGCACAGATTCCTCTGATCGTCGCGTGGTTGGTCGCTGGTGGTATCTTCTTTACCGTCTATCTTGGTTTCATCAATCTGACGGGGTTCACTGAGGGCCTGCGTATTGTCCTGGGTCGTCGAAAGACTGCTGGTAACGCAAGTGGGGAGATATCTGCTTTTCAAGCCCTGTCGACGGCAGTTTCCGGGACTGTGGGCGTTGGTAATATTGCCGGTGTGGCCATTGCTATTTCGTTGGGTGGTCCGGGCGCGACGTTCTGGTTGATCGTCGCTGGCTTTCTGGGCATGTCCACTAAGTTCGCCGAGTGCACACTCGGCGTGCACTATCGCCGGCACAATTCGGACGGATCTGTTTCAGGTGGACCCATGTACTACCTGGAGCAAGGTCTGAAAGAACGGAATATGCCCAGGCTGGGACGGGTCCTCGGTCTGTTCTATGCACTAGCGATGGTGATTGGTTGTCTGGGTATTGGCAACATGTTTCAAGCTAATCAGGCCGCCGCTATTGTGATTACCGTGACAGGTGGAGATGGAAGCGTTTTTGCCGGTAATGCATGGCTTATCGGCCTGCTCATGGCGGTCATTGTTGGGCTGGTAATCGTTGGGGGTATCAAGGGCATCGCCCGCGTTACATCCAGACTGGTGCCCTTCATGGCTCTGCTCTACATGCTGTCGGCGGTTGTGATCATTGCCATGAACTCTGACAAGTTGGCGTGGGCATTTGCCGCCATTATAGATGGCGCTTTCAGTCCTGAAGGTGTCACCGGAGGCATTATAGGTGTCATTATTATTGGCTTTCGAAGGGCCGTGTTTTCGAATGAGGCAGGCCTGGGTTCGGCATCAATTGCCCACAGCGCCGTAAAGACCGACTATCCAGCCACTGAAGGCTATGTCGCGTTGCTTGAACCTTTCATAGACACGATAGTGATTTGCACACTGACGGCTCTCGTTATCATTACGACTATTTATCAGCCGGCGCTCGCTGGTTCAGGGATAAGTGGAATTGAGATGACGACACGCGCGTTTGAGCAGACGGTTAGCTGGTCGCCAGTGCCCCTGTCTATCGCTGCAGTACTGTTTGCGTTTTCGACGATGATTTCCTGGAGCTACTACGGATTGAAAGCCTTTACTTACCTGGCAAGTGAGAGCCAGGTAGGGCAGGTAGCATTCAAACTCGTGTTCTGTGGTTTTATTGTGCTGGGTTCCAGCATCCAATTGCAGTCGCTGATTGACCTGTCAGATGCCCTGGTTTTTGTGGTCGCCATTCCTAACCTTAT
>CAXPUI010000499.1:0-3137 GCA_964220205.1 Candidatus Allofontibacter communis
TCTGATTTAGGCCGAAATGTGATTGCGCCTTGGCTAGATGACTTTATGGATTTACATGACAAAATAACCGTAAAGCTCAACCTGAGTGACAGCAACATTGACTTTTATCGCGATCCCGTCGATTTAGCATCTGCGTGCTTGAGGCTGTCCACGTGCGTTGCGTCGGGAGGTAATGCCAGCAGATCGAGTCTCTAGGTCGGGCAGGTAGGACTGGTTTTCGCCTGAAAACTAGAACAATTGGTTGAACTGCTTATAATGCTGCGGTTTGAATTGTTGCTGGACCCCCTGATGAGTGAATCAACCCAATCTGAGCAGGATCTGACACCAAACCCGGGCTCGTATGATGATGGTGCGGAACTTAAATCTGCTTACGAAGTGCCATTGGAATCTCTCAATCCGATTAACCCCAGGTTATGGAGCGAGCATAAGTGGCAGGAGTGTTTCGAGCGCTTGCGTGATGAGGACCCGGTGCACTTTAATGAAACCGAACTGGCGGGTCGCTTCTGGTCTTTATCAAAGTACGAAGATATCAAGGCGGTCGATTCTGACTGGCAGAACTTCAGCTCCGCCCATGGTATTACGCTGGGTCTCCCAGTTGAGCAGGAGTTACCGGAAGGAGCGCTCGACATCACCACGTTCATCGCCCAGGATCCACCGGACCACGATGTACAGAGAAGGACCGTAACCGGTGTCGTGGCACCGCCAAACCTCGCGATCCTGGAACCGTTGATTCGAGAACGCACCTGCAAGGTCCTTGATTCTCTGCCGGATAATGAAACCTTTGACTGGGTTGATACCGTCTCCATCGAACTCACTACGTTGATGCTGGCGACGCTCTTTGATTTCCCGCTCGAGGATCGACGAAAACTGACTTTCTGGTCGGATATAACCTTTGCTGTCCCACAGCCGGGTGGCCTGATCTAGAGTGAAGAGGAGCGCCGCGAGGGTTTTCTTGATTGTCTCAATTACTTCTCAGGGCTGTGGCAGGAACGTCTGAAAAACCCCGGGAATGACCTTATCTCAATGCTGGCGCATGGCGAAGACACCAAGGACCTGGCGCCCATGCATTACCTTGGTAACCTGCTGCTGCTTATCGTCGGTGGTAATGACACCACGCGTAACTCGATGTCAGGAAGTATCTATGCAATGCATAAGTTCCCGGCGCAGCACAACAAGCTGAAAGCGAATCCTGCTCTGGTGCCCAAGATGGTATCGGAAGTGATCCGCTGGCAGACCCCGCTCGCCTATATGCGTCGGACGGCAAACGATGACTGTGAGATCGGTGGCAGGCAGATCAGGAAAAATGACCAGATACTGATGTGGTATGCCTCCGGCAACCGCGACGAAGTTGTCTTTGAGAATGCCAACGATCTGGATATAGAGCGACCTAACTCACGTCAGCACCTGTCCTTTGGTTTTGGTATTCATCGCTGCATGGGCAATCGTCTCGCGGAATTGCAGTTACGGATACTGTGGGAAGAGATTCTATCGAGGTTCGATCGCATCGATGTTCAGGAAGAGCCGACGCGGACTTATTCTTCCTTTGTGAATGGTTATACGTACCTGCCGGTGCAGGTTGTCCGGAAATAAAGCAGGAGCCAAGGCGGCCGATCACCCGCGATAGGGGTTAATCCTGCTTTTTTTGTTCGAACCAGATCGGTGACGACCAGGCTCTTTCCTGAATCGTTGCGGGTATATCGGATCTGGGAGCTTCGCCGATCCGAACCGCATCCCATGTCGACCAGCGGCAAACCGGGTTTTCCAGCACGCGTGTGTAATAGAACGCCTTTTGCTCGGGCTGAAACCCGGGATCCTGCCAGAACGCCTTTATTTCGGTAGCATTGTCGTGCGCGCTGGTAGAACAGTCGGTCAGGTCAACTCGTGCGCCGTTATAAGGACATCGATGCGTTGCCGGCTTGACAGTGAGGCCATCCGAGCAGGCGACATCGAAAACTTTTTCCTGTTCCTCCCCATCTTCCAGCCAGCCTTTGATAACCTGGATCCGTTGCAGCGACCCACCCTCCGGGTCAGCCATTGCCCAGACAAGAAAACTGGGAACATTACCTTGCTCCAGCGTCAGGGTGCCGCCCATTGGCGTGCTGCTGGCGTAGGCTTTGCTGATCAGGTCAACGTCGGTGAGGCTTGCGTCAGCCAGCCCGTAACCGGCGAAGAAACGGATCTTTATCCTTGGTCCGCTGGTTGCGAAGGTTTCTTTGCGACGAAAAGCATCGTAAATCGATTCGCGGGTGTTTTCCTCAGCCCAGACAGCGGCAAGACCCGAGGCAGAGAAGTTGATCAGGCGAGTGCTGAAGGCGAGGTAATCGTTGCCATCGATTTCCTGCAGGGCATCCGGCCTGATAAGTTTTGCCAGGGTGCCGTAGAACCGGTTGAAGGGTACCGAGCCCCTCAGTTCTGCTGTGCCATCCAGAATCCCGATTTTGGAGAAATAGTTCTTCTCCTCGTAGGAGCCCGCTGCGACATGGGTATCACTGGAACCAATGAGACCAAACTGGAAGGGGTTCGTCAGGCCGTCTTCGGTCAAGCTGAGCCCGCGCAGATAAGCATCTCTGACATAGCTTCCCCTGAGGTTGTTGATGAATTTCTCGCCGTCATGGCCTGTTCTTGCTTCAAAAGCGGCCCATTCATCATTTTTGGATAGCATCGGATGCGTTTCCGAGGTGCCCTTGACCTGAGTAATCTCAGTTAATGGTTCGTTCTGTGCACGCTTGGCTGTGTAAGCGTCATCGACTGGCGTGCCGTTGTAATCATTCAAGGAAAAAGCCGCACCACCTGAGATGTTCGAATTATGGGGTATGGCCAGACTCTCGATGCCTTTGTCCCTCAGTCTATCCATCCAATCCCACAATTTTTCAGGGTCCTGGCTGTCCAACCTGGAGAACAGTCTAGCGGGCAGGTTCTCGGTGCCGCGAAAAATCACGTTGCGGTGGAGATACTTCATGTACAGATCGACACTGGAGGTGTACTCGTAGCCTGCAAAGGTCGTAAACACACCTGGTTCGTAAGCCTCGTCGGCGGCCTTGATGGTTTCCTGCCAGACAGTCTGGCCAATACTGTCTACCAGGTTGCGGTCGATGTTTCCCTCTTCAAGACCCTGAGTCGCGGCTCGTGCAAAGGGC
>CAXPUI010000500.1:0-4336 GCA_964220205.1 Candidatus Allofontibacter communis
CAGAAACTGATTCCCGATGTACAAGTGGAACTTCTTGCTGGAGCAGGCCACCAACTACCGATGGACCAGCCGGAGCAACTTAATAAGCGCATTCTTCGCTTTCTAGCCGATACATCCGGGGGTTGAAATCGCATGACAACGAACTTAAACGAACAAACTGAAAGCTGCGCATGGGCCGCGATGAAAGGGATGGATATTCCGTGGATGTTGCAGCAGTGGGCAAATAAGGTTCCCGATCATTAGGAGGGAACTTCGACTGATCAGCAAGTGCAGTCGTCATAATCAACGAGGGTGTCTACTCTCAATAGGCCGTTAATATGCCCTATACTTGGCCTGACAGATGAGCCAGCTACGGAGTGTGTATCGATCAGTGAGAATCTTCAGGGCAGCGGAATGACGTCCCGTGAAAACCTGGCAGCTGCACTGGTTGCGTGCCTGGATTGCGACAGCAGCATAAGGAAATCTTTCAGCCTGCTGGACGGTGACACGCCACTAAGTGAGGCGCTCAGCACGCTGTAGGCGCCGTCGGCAGTAACCGCAGATCAGTTTTACGCGCACAAACACGGCTTACTGGTTCTTATAAACCACCCCATCCTTAGCTCTGGCGGGTTGGGCATTCACACACCCCAGCATGGCTTCTATCAACGCATCACTGCGGGGGAAGTCCAGGCCAATATCCATCCGATTATTGCAGTAGCCAAATCCAAAATTAGAATCGGGATCGGCGAAGATAAAGTTGCCGCCACCACCTCCGTGAAAATAGCACCGAGGGCGGGCAAGCCAGCTGGCCAGGTCAGAATTTGGCTTCATCACCCCGGCCTGAAACAGAACTCGCTTGCCCATTACCGCATCGACTTCATGTTTTCCCGTATTCGGGTGCGTGCGCTCGAACTCTGCAATGCTCTCGGGTGAGATACCAAGCGCCTCTCCCCCAGCTGCACAAACCCCCATTATGTGCGCCATAGCACGAGCCGTGCCGATGCCGTTTCCTCCCGGCAATTCAATGCGGCGCAGTTCACGCGTTCCGAACTGATCAAACTGCCCTGCCTCTGCGGGATTGTTAAGCATGTCCGTCATCAAAGAGTTTTTTCTCAGACGCGCTGGCAACATCACGATCGCCAGCATGAGGGGGGAGGACAAGACTGCTGCCAGCATGGCTTTCGATGTGACGATTTCCGTTGCGATCCGATCATCGGGGATTGCGTCGGGTAAACCGATATAAAACTCCTCGTTGAGAACGGGAAGGATTTCTTCCCGCACGAACTCGCCCACAGTACGACCCTGTGGGTCTGTGCGCCGCATAATCTCGTTGCTATACATGCCAATCGTCCAGCCGTGATAGCCATGCCGGGTGCCCGGCTCCCACTGGGTCTCCTGACGCGCCAGAATTTCGCCCAGGCCTTCATAGTCCGCCAGTTGCTCCAGGGTCAGCAATTCCTCGACGACGGGCAGGCCCGCCGAATGATCGAGAATCTGTCGAATGGTGATGTCCTGTTTGTCGTTCTGGGCGAACTCCGGCCAATGGGAGGCCACCGTGTCATCCAGTCGAAAGTAGCCGCGAGAAGCTGCCATCGCCATGGCTATCGCCATAATGGCCTTGGTGCTGGAGTGCACACAGGCCATGGTATCCGCCTGCCAGAGTTCTGTTTTTTCCTTGTCCCGGTAACCACCCCACAGGTCGACCACGGGTGTCCGGCCGCGGAATACTGCACAGGCCGCACCGATTTCATCGCGCTTGAGAAAGTTCTCTTTGAAGACCTCCAGCACCGGTTCATACCCCGGCGCTACGAAGCCATTAATGGGATAGCCTTTTACCTGCTCAGATACCTTGCAAACATCAAACATGCTCGTCATTAGCTCCAGTCCTCTCTAACAAATTACCATTGATGGGGTTCAAGCTCAATCAGCAATAGCGAGCTGATCTCTTTAAGGCCTGAAGAATCCTGCAGAAGTGACTCATGATCACAGCACGGTATTTCCACGACTCGCCAACCCAGTTGTTCCAGGTCATCCTTGCGTTTGCGATTGTTCTCCGCGAGTGGAACCAACAACTTCGTGCTCGGTACACCTATGTCATCAGAGCCGAAATAGGTGATTTGCGGCCCTGTCAGTTTTGCGATTTCTTCTTCCTCGTTCCACTGACCCACCACGGACTTATAATAGTTCGCGACAGACTCCATCATGTTTGCCATATTCGTTGAAAGCCATGAATTGCAGGGATTTTCCCGAAAACTTTCAGGATACGGAGCGCTTTGCGGAAACAGGTACTAGGAAACCTGCAGGAAAACGTGGTTTATTCTTCTTATCCCCGACATAGAGAAGACATCACATGAACACCAATCTGGTACACCCCATGAAATATCACTTACGCTTCCTGCTGCTTCTCTTGGCAGCTTTTTCAGTACCTGTATTTGCCGCAGGTGATTTGCCTCAGAAAAGATGTGACAGCGTCTATAAACTGAGCGATGCCTTTAATGCCATCGAGCCCGGTGTGCTGATTCCTGCAGTGGGTGAAATCCCGGAACATTGTCGCGTACGCGGTGTTATAGATGGCACTATCCGGTTTGAACTGAGTATGCCGATTGAGGGATGGCAGGGCAGGTTCCTGTTTCTGGCACCGGGTGGCCTGGCCGGTGTGATTGGCGATACGCGGGGCATGCTGAAGGAGGGCTTTGCCCAATCGACCACTGATTCCGGGCATGAAGGTCCGAACGACCCATCATTCTATCGTGACGATCACGCCAAGATTAACTTCGGCTTTCGCTCAAATCATCTGACCACGGTTCTGTCAAAGAAAATTATTGCAGCCTTTTATAGCAAAGAAGTTGAGTACGCCTACCTGTGGGGATGCTCCAAGGGTGGTCACGGTGCGTTGATGGAAGCTTTGAGGTTCCCGGACGACTTCGACGGCATCATCGCCGGTGCACCTGCTGTTAACCTCGTCACTGATCTACCGGCTTTTGCCACTCAAAACAGCAGACTGCAGAAGGAGCATCGGTTAACCAGGGAGTCAGTGGAGATTCTGGATGCCAACAGCCGACGTGCCTGTGATCTCCTAGATGGGGCCGAAGACGGCATTATTTCTAATCCAAAAAAATGCACGCTGGAGCTGCTGGCGCTGGATGATCTGGAATGCTCCGAAGGCCAGACGGCAGATTGCCTGACAGCAGGGCAGATTGAATTTGCTGAAGCCATCTACACCGGCATCAAGGATGACGACGGCAATGTGGTTGTGCCGGGTGTTTACCCGGGTGCTGAATCCGGCGGTGATTTCGAGACCTGGATCACAGGTCCGATACCATTTCTACCAGATGGCATGGCGGGAAATGACATAACCGGTGACGTACTGGTCAACCTCATGCATCGTGATCCGGAATTTAACCTGGACAACTTTGATATCACCCGTGACAGAGACAAGGTGCTGGATGTAACCGCAACGGTTTCGTTGCCGAAGCCGGACCTGTCAGGCTTTATCGAGAACGGCGGCAAACTTATCGTCTATAACGGCTGGCATGATCACCCCTGTCGTGCAGCTGAGCTTGAGGCTTTTTACGCCGAAGCCCAGGACATCAATGGCAGCGAAGCCCTGGATGAGCATATGCGGGTCTTCATGGTTCCGGGCATGGTGCACTGTTTTGGTGGACCGGGTGCCTGGGCTGCAGATTACTATGCAGCGATTATCGACTGGGTTGAAAACGATAAGAAGCCGGAACGGATTCTTGGTGAACACCCCGGTGAGTTCACCTTCCTGGAAGCTTACAGTACTGTCGGTGGTACCAACTGGCATGAAGGTGTGATGGCGCTTGGCGCCGAGATTAAGCCGGATCGAAAACAATTTTCCCGACCTTTGTGTCCGTATCCGGCCTATGCCAGGTACGACGGTAAGGGCGATATCAATGATGCGGCGAGTTTCGACTGCGTTGTCGATTAACTACTTGCGGGTTCTCTCAGTACGTTTTTGGCGATCTTCTCAAGAGTGGAGCGGGGCAGTTCCTCCACCACGTGCACGCTCCGCACGACTTTGAAGTCAGGCAGATTGATCTTGCAGTGCCCAATGATCTTATGTTCGAGTGAGTCGTCACGTCGCTTAAAGCTAGTCTAGTAAAGTCCGTGGATGATGTAGGGGTGGAGAATCAGTCTGGGAACAAGGCTTATTAGATGACATGGGCGCAACGCCTGAAGCGGGTCTTGACCGGGCGGCGTTCCGCGTAGAAATAGAGAAGTGTGAGAAGTGTGGGGGCAAGGTAAATATTATTGCCTCTATTGAAGATCCAGAGGTTATAGAGAAAATCCTTAAACATCTGGGACTGGATGAGGCATCGCAAGTCAAGAATCG
>CAXPUI010000501.1:0-9262 GCA_964220205.1 Candidatus Allofontibacter communis
TGCCCCCGTTGACGACGATATAGGCATCGGCTAATCGAACATGAAGCGTTGGTTGAAAGACGGCAAAACAAGCTTTCTGCCCGAGGAGAGAGCCTGGATCGAGAAACTTGTTGACTGGGGGCTGACAGACACTTATCGCCATCACTATCCTGATGGCACTGACCTTTACAGCTGGTTCGATTACCGCAGCAGGGGTTTTGAACGGGAGCCACGGCGTGGCCTGAGGATAGACCTGATCATGGCGTCCAGGGCGGCAACAGCCCTCAGCATCGATTCTGGTATCGATTATGATATTCGAGGAATGGAGAAGCCCTCAGATCATTGTCCGATCTGGACCGAGTTCGATATCAAGCTCTAGTCCGCAGCCACCAGTCTCAGGTCAAACGTGACTGGCACCATAAGATCAATTGACTGGAGGCCGGCAATTTTTCTCAGTGCCTCAACATTGTCCGACAGGGCAAACTGGGAGGCATGCACAACAATCGGGCCGAGGCTGGAGACATCAAAACTATCGCTACCCAGGCTCGTCACCTTCACTGGGACCGTTTTCTTTACACCAGCGCCGTGCAGATCAATCATGATATCGATATTGAGCACCCTGCTCTCCCCAGTGTTCATGGTCGCGAGCTCGTGAGTTGGGACCTGGCTTGTGACAGATGCCATCGGAAACTCAGCGATATTGAACAGCAGGGTCTGCATCCGTTCGTTGCGGATTGGGATCAGGGTTTCGACGCTGGCCAGGGTAATGCTGATTTCAGCCGCTCCTGTCGCAGAAACCCTGCCGGCGACTTCGGTAAAGGTATGATTCTCGGCGATCATGTCGTTCTTAACGGACGCAAACCCGATATGGGAACCTTCCGGGTCTACTCGCCAGTCCGCGACTGCAACGGCACTGTTAACCAGCAATCCCAGGATTAGTATCTGCTTTAGCATGGAAATCAACCTGTAACGTTAAGTACTTTAGATTCTCTTATGACGATTAATCTCGTCTCGGGTCGCCTCCGCCACTGTGCGTGCGGCATCGGCAAATTCGTCGTCATCACCAGCATAGAGGATAGCCCGGGATGATGAAATCAGCATGCCACCGCCCTGTCCGGCACGCATAAGCTCGGCGACATCAGCGCCCTGTGCACCGACACCAGGTAACAGTAACATCATCTCCCCGCAGATTTCGCGGATCTCTGCCAGTTCTTCAGGTCGAGTTGCGCCCACGACCAGGCCAAGATTACTGTTGCGATTCCAATCGTTGTTTGCCCTGAAGGCGACCTCCTCGTAGAGGGTTCTGCCTCCCTCCAGTCTCAGGTGCTGGAGGTCGGCGCCGCCCGGGTTTGATGTCCGACACAGTACAAAGATACCCCGGTCGGGGTAGTCCAGGTAGGGCTGCATCGAATCCAGCCCCATGTAGGGGTTCACGGTGATCGCATCCGCACCGTAACGCTCGAACACCTCCACCGCATACATTTCGGCCGTGCTGCCAATGTCTCCGCGTTTGCAATCCAGCACCACCGGGATGTCGAGATGCTGAATGTATCGGATAAGTTCCTGGAGTGCTGACTCTGCCGAAGCGGCCGCAAAATAGGCAATCTGAGGTTTGTAGCAACTTGCTGTTTGTGCTGTCGCGTCGACTATCGCCCGGCAGAAGTTGTAAATCGCGTCTTCCCCACTACCGCAACATGCCGGGATCCGTTTAGGATCGGGATCAAGGCCGATACACAGCAGGGAATCAATGGTCTGCTGTCGGTGACTGATCCTCTCGAAAAACGGTTGTCGGACCGTCACCGGATTCTGAGAGTCAACCACGACCAGACCTACGTTTTAACATTTTTGGACCGTTTAACACTTTTTAACTTTTTACTGCGAAAATTTCGGCGTTGATAACGTGGTGTCACACAAACCAGGCCTGTTCCAGCCCAACGGCCGCCACGTAGATAAAGTATAGACCAGCAGGCTTTAAGGTTCGATATTCTTCAATCGCACAGGTGGTTGAACAATAAAATAGTCAGGACCTGTCCAAGCATACGCGCCAGCCCAGATAAAGACGCTCAGGCGCGAGACACCTTGGTGCCTTCCCTCGTGTCCTCCAGAACGTAACCAAGGGCCAGGATCTCGTCGCGTAGTTCATCGGCGCGCGCCCAGTTTTTCTCAGACCGAGCCAGGTCTCTTTGATCCAGTAGCGCCTTCACCGTATCAGGGACTATGACCTCCTCTGGTTTCCAGTCGCCAATGTCAAGGCCGAGGATATCGTCACAGGCCAGAAGCGTCGCTTTTTTTACCGCGTCATCTTCCCCGGAACGTATCAGTTCCCCCGCGACAGCCAGCGCCCTTGGCATTTTGTGGTCATCGTTGAGGCAATCATAGAAACGACCCAGGTATTCCTGCGAAACGTCACCCGGCTCACCCCAGTTCCAGGAAGTCTCATAAAGACGATTAAGTGTTGTTCTGGCGGACTCAAGACTCTCCCAGCTGAATGACATCTGGCTACGGTAGTGCGCCGTATGGCAGAAGTAACGGTAGTCCATAGGGCTGAAACCCCGCTCAGCGAGCAGGTCCAGCGTCAGGAACTCCCCCGAGGACTTGGCCATCTTGGCATTTTCAATCTGCAGGAAATACCCATGCATCCAGAAATTGGCGAGCCTGGTACCCCTGGAGGCTTCTGTCTGCGCTATTTCATTGGTGTGGTGAATAGGAATATGGTCTTCACCTCCACAATGAATATCAAAAAAGTCTCCCAGGTACTTGGCAGACATGGCAGAACATTCAATATGCCAGCCAGGAAACCCCTTGCCCCATGGGCTGTCCCATTCCATCTGGCGCTCTTCATCTTCCGGCGAAAATTTCCAGAGTGCAAAATCCGTTACTGCGCGACGTTCTCCCTGGTCAACCCGGGCTCCAGCCTGCAGGCCTTCAATGTCTAACCGGGCGAGGTGGCCGTAGTTATTCAAGCGCGTTGAATCAAAGTAAATGCCGTCGGAGGTCCGGTAGGTGAAGCCTTTTTGCTCCAGGTCCAGGACGAAATCAATCTGCTCCTCGATGTGGTCAGTGGCTTTACACCAGAGGCTGGGAGGCATGACATTAAGTTGTTCCAGATCCTTCTGGAAAGCTTTGGTATAAAAGTCAGCTAGTTCCCAGGCAGTAAGCCCCGTTCGTTTGGAGCCAAGTTCCATCTTGTCTTCACCCGTGTCGGCATCAGACGTCAGGTGGCCGACATCGGTAATATTGACAACATGATTGACGTCGTAGTTATTCGCAATGAGAACCCGCTTGAGCAGATCCTCAAACAGGTACGTCCTCAAATTTCCGATATGCGCAAAGTTATAGACGGTTGGACCGCAAGCGTAGATGCCAACCTGTCCAGGAGTCAGAGGTTCGAAAACACGGACAGAACGGTCGTAGGTATCAAATAGCTTCAGGGTCATGGGGTTGATATCAGGAAAAGGCGCGCATCTTACCCGTTTTCCTCGGCAGGCTCCATGTCCCCTCCCTCACTGATCGACAGCGAACCTTTCGGCCATTATTCGTTCAACCGTCTCAACAATGACCTGGGTCTGTGACTCGATCTCAATGTTGACTTCATCGCCTACTTCCAGAAGGTCAAAGTTTGTCCGGGCAAGGGTCTCCGGAATCAGGTTGACTGCAATTTCGGAGGTTTCCCTGTTCAGCATCGCCACTGTCAGACTGGCACCGTTAATGCCCAGGAACCCCTTGTTAAACACGTATTTCAACCAGGCAGGGTCGCAGCGAAAAGACAGGCGGCGGTTGTTCGGGCTGATCTCTACCCCGGAGACTGTCGCAGTACCCACCACATGGCCGGACATGATGTGACCGCCTACCTCAACATTCTGCTTCGCCGACCGTTCAATATTGACGAGGCTCCCCACCTCTAAGGACTTGATATTGGTCAGTTCAACCGTCTCCCTGACGGCATCGAAGGACACCTCGGAGTCCGCAAACCCGGTTACGGTAAAACAGACGCCATTAACCGAGACACTGGCCCCGGTCTCCAGGTCCAGCATCAGATCCTCGCTGAATGGAATGCTGAAGGAATACAATCCCTCATCTTTTTTCAGTCGACTGATTGGCAGACAGGCCTGAACAATCCCCGTATACATGTTGGTCCCGTGGAGCGAAGAGTGTGCAGACAATAGTCCCGAGCGAGTCGCCTGTCAATTTCACACGTGCCTATAAACAATGTTAAATTTAATCCATATCCCTTTGATTAATATGTACTTCGATGATTGATCTGCGAAGCGATACCGTGACCAAGCCCTCAGAAGAAATGCTGGCGGCGATGCTGGCTGCCGAAACTGGTGATGATGTCTATGGCGAAGATCCAACCGTTAACGCCCTTGAAACGCTCGCCGCTGACATGACAGGGAAGCCGGCTGCACTGTTTGTCACCAGCGGCACCCAGGGCAATCTTCTTGCCTTGCTCAGTCATTGTGAACGCGGCGACGAATATATTACCGGCATGACGGCTCATACCTACCTTCATGAGGCGGGAGGCGGTGCCGTCTTGGGCAGCATTCAGCCGCAGCCACTGCCGCTCAACGCACGTGGTGAACTGGAACTCGAAGAAGTGATCGCCGCCATCAAACCTGATGACTATCACTACGCCAGAACCCGCTTGCTCTGCCTTGAAAATACACAGGGCGGGAAGGTCCTGTCGCTGGATTACATGACGCAGGCTGTCAGGATGGCGCGTGATCATGGACTTCGATGCCACCTGGATGGTGCCCGGGTCTTCAACGCTGCCGTTAAACTGGGCGAGCCGGTTGCGTCCATCACCTCTCTGTTCGATAGCGTTTCCCTTTGCCTGTCGAAGGGCCTGGCCGCGCCTGTTGGCTCGGTGCTGGTCGGCGACACCGAAACCATAGACAAAGCTCGTCGCTTACGAAAAATGGTCGGAGGTGGTATGCGTCAGGCCGGCATCCTGGCCGCTGCTGGTATCTACGCCCTGAATCAGCACGTTGAACGGCTGGCTGACGACCATCACCGCGCAGCGGAACTGGCAAGGGCTGTGAACCAGATGCATTCCATTCGGCTTGCGGAAGCACCCCAGACCAACATGGTGATGCTTGACATGCCCTGGGAGAGCTTCATAGCGCTACGCGACTTTGCGCAGACAAAAGATATCCGCCTGTCCACTCAACGACTCGTACTCCACCGCGATGTCAGCGACAATCATCTTGAGCATGTCATCGAAACCTTCAGGACGTTTGATGAGGCATTGGCATGACACGGGATACCGTGCTGGTCGCTGGCAGTACTGCCCTCGATCAGACAGGCCTTTACGCCGGAGATTTTGCACAGTATCAGGATCGTTATCCCATTAACGCCCTGAACATGTCTTTCCAGCTGGCGACAATACACACCAGCTTCGGGGGCTGTGCGCCGAATATAGCCTGGGGGCTCACGCAACTCGACGTCAAGGCACTACCACTCTCCTCTGCCGGCAGGAACTTCCAGGATCGCTACAAGGCACACCTCATCGAAAACAATATCGATATACGATATATAGCGGTCGACGATACTACCGAGAACTGCGCCACCTGCCTGATGATCAATGATTCTCAAGGTAATCAGATTATCGGCTTTTACCCGGGACCTGAGAGCAAGGCACGGAAATTGCCCAGCGAGATCCCGGAAATTGATAAGGTCGCCCTGGCCATTCTGGGACCGGAAGCCCCTTCCCTGACACTCAATCAGGCACGTGACCTGGACCGGCTTGGCATCCCGGTTATGTTCGACCCCGGACAGGTGGTGTCAGACTACGGCCGAACTGATATTGTCGAATTGCTGTCTCTGGCCGATTACCTGGTTATCAATGACTATGAGTTCAGCGTTTTACAGGCCAATAGCGGCCTGTCCGCAACAGCTATCTGTTCACAGGTCAAGGAAGTCGTGGTGACCAACGGCGCCGCGGGTGTCGAGATACACGCCCAGGGGCAACTGTTACGGATCGACGCAATCAATGATTTGACAGTTGTTGATGTGACTGGCTGTGGTGACGCTTTCCGGGCAGGGTATGCCTACGGCGTCATAAACCAGTTGGACCCGCGAACACGTGCAGAATTTGGCTGTATCATGGCGATGTTGAACCTACAGACTAACCACACACAGATCTACAAGACGAGCCTCAGCGAAGTGCAGGCATTGAGAAACCAATACTATGGGCAACGATCCCCATGAGCCAGATGCAGTCTGAACCCAACGGTACCGTTATTTTTCTCAATGGTTCGTCAAGTTCCGGGAAAACCACCCTTGCGATGGCGTTACAAGAGATCCTGGACGAACCGTTTCAATACGTTGCACTGGATCAGTTCCGCGATGGAATGCCCGCCAAGTATCGGGGCCTCAATTCACCTGCCGGCACGACCGGTGAACGCGGGCTCAACGTCGTGCCTGTTCATAACCGGCAGGGCGAAGCTTACACCTCGATCCAGTTTGGCAGCGACGGCAGGACCCTGCTCCGCGGTATGCGCCGGGCTATGGCAACCATGGCGAGCGAGGGGGTAAACCTGTTGATCGACGACATTATTCTTGAAGCGGAATTCCTGGACGACTATCTCGAGGCGATGAGCGATCTGGAACTCTATTTCGTCGGCGTACGCTGTCCTGAGGCGGTCATCTCAGAGAGGGAAGCTGTCAGACCGGGGCGCTTCCCCGGCACCGCAACAGGCCATCTGGAGATATGTCATGCTCACGGTGACTATGATGTAGAAGTCGACACCTCGCAGGCGACGCCCGAAGAGTGTGCCATGGCAGTGATCAACCGACTGCATGCCGGTCCCCCGGAAGCCTTTGCAAGGTTACGTAATCAGGCGAAGGTTGCGATACCCCGATAATTATAGGTTGCCCAGCGAGGCCCTGGAATATATCCCTTTTCCACATCGGCAAATGCAAATCCGTTACCTTCATAGAGTTGTTCAATCTGGCGATTCAGGTTGCAACCACCACCAATCACATTCCAGATCGGATTAATTCGGTTCTGCCACTTCTGTACACTCTTGTCCGGAGCTTCACCGTGCTCCGCGAAAATAACCTTCCCGCCCGGTTTAAGTACCCGTCTGATCTCCGCCAGTGCGCTGTCAGGCTCTGGAATGGTACAAAGCGTCCAGGTCATCACGACCGAATCAAAGCTGTTGTCGTCCGCAGGTATCGATTCACCACCCTGGGTCAGAAATTCCACGTCCATGCCAAGGCTCCCGGCAATGTCCTGGGCATAAACCTGAAGTTCTGCAGAGGGATCAATCCCCGTTACATGAACAGCATCCGTATAAAACGGCAAGTTGAGGCCTGAACCGATACCCACCTCCCACACACGACCTTCGGCCATCGGCACCAGTTTCGAGCGTAACTTGGTCATCGCTGGAGCCTTCATGGCAAGGTTAAGGCACTTCGGCAGGATGTATTTTTCGTACAGCCCCATATCAACCCTCCTTCAGTTTCTGTTCAACCAGCACCAGCCGATCGTTGCCGAAGTACATGTCGTCACTGTCAATAAAGATTGTCGGTGAACCAAAGCCACCGCGATCAATCAACTCGTCCGTGTTCTCCCTCAGCCTCTGCTTGTACTCATCGCTTGTCAGGCGCGCAAAGAAGTCATCCACATCAATGTCGCAGGCCCGGGCGATATCACGGAGCACCTCATCCTGAGAAATATCCTTCAGGTCTGTCCAGTAAGTTTTGAAGACCAGACCGGCGTAAGCAGAAATACAACCCTCCTCGAGGGCAACGAAGCATCCCCGCATCGCCTTGACCGCATTGACAGGAAAAACGGGCGGGTTTCCGATGTCGATGCCCTGATATCGAGCCCAATCCTGCAGGTCTTTTTGATAATAGCGAGCCTTGACAGGAACCGGATTCGCCCTGGTTTCGTAAACATTCTGGTTTACAGCATTGAAAACGCCGCCAACGAGAATGGGCCGCCAGATAAGTTCGGTGCCGGTATCGGCGCAAATAGACTCGATCCTTGTGTAAGAAAGGTAGGTCCAGGGACTGGAACAATCAAAAAAGTATTCAAGTTGCATGGGCGACGGGACCGATCAAAACAAGAACTTTGCCACACTCGGCAAACAAAGAGTATGCTGGCATGGGCCACAAAGCAGGACAGCAACATGGACGATGAATCCAATCTCGACAAAGTCCCGCAGGAGATAGCGGAACTCAGGGCGTTGATCCGCGTCAGCGAACGAATCGTGGTTTTTACAGGCGCGGGGATTTCCACCGAGTCGGGTATCCCGGACTTTCGGGGGCCGAATGGCATCTGGCATAAAGTGACACCGATTGATTTCAATGACTTCATGGCTTCTGAAGACATGCGCGAAGAATCATGGCGACGCAAGTTTTCCGGCGATATGAAGATGGAAAATGCCGAACCGAATGCTGGCCACCGTGCGATCACCAGCCTGGTAAATGCAGGCAAAGTAACCCATATCATCACGCAGAATGTCGACGGCCTCCATCAGAAATCCGGCACACCGGATGAACAGGTTATCGAACTGCATGGCAATGCCAGCTATGCCACCTGTCTGAATTGCAGCAAACGATATGAACTTGAAGACCTGAGAGAACCCTTCCTGAATGAGGGCGTTATCCCCTACTGCCAGGCATGTGGCGGCATCATCAAAACGGCAACGATCTCTTTTGGCCAGGCCATGCCCGTCGAAGAAATGCAGAAAGCGGAGGCGGCAACACTGGCTTGCGACCTTTTTATAGCGGCCGGATCATCGCTGACGGTCTATCCTGCGGCCGGATTCCCCAGACTCGCAAAACAGAATGGCGCAAGGCTGGTCATTATCAACAACCAGGACACGGATCTCGATCCGATCTGCGATCTTGTGCTTCATGAGCAGATAGGCCCGACGCTTTCCCGGGTAGTGGATTAATCTCGCAACAGTTTCAACAACTGATTGATATCCAGGGGTTTCCGGATCGCGAGACCGGGAACAGAATCAGGGTCAGCAGCAAGGGTAATGATGCTCAGCGCCGGAGCAATGTCTTTCAACAGGCCGGGTAACCCCCGCGTATCTGCATTTCCCTGATCATCTTCAATAATTGCCGCCTGGACGGCATGATGATTCACACGGAAGTATTGAATAGCCGAGTGCGCGTCGAGAAAGCTGGTCACTTTATAGCCTTCTGACTTCAGCAGTTCTGTAATCAGCTCATTCAAAGCGGTGTGGCTTTCAACCAGCAACACCGCATCTTTTTTTGACTGACTCCTTACGCTCTCTGCAACAGCAATTTCCTGAATGCTCTG
>CAXPUI010000502.1:0-8679 GCA_964220205.1 Candidatus Allofontibacter communis
ACTGCCTACGAAGAGCTAAAGACACTCAGGACAATGCGCCTGGTGACTTATTTCCCGCAAGGCAAGCGCAAGTTTTTCTGCGCA
Source organism: Candidatus Allofontibacter communis (assembly GCA_964220205.1). Lineage (GTDB taxonomy): Bacteria > Pseudomonadota > Gammaproteobacteria > Pseudomonadales > Azotimanducaceae > UBA9659. Next base: position 85 of record CAXPUI010000502.1, read on the forward strand.
GAACCTCCGGACGTCCTCCTGCGGCGAGCGGAGGAGAAAAAAGCCGCTACGCTCGACGCCGTCAATAAATTGGAGCAGGACATCCTGCCGGACCTGCAACAGATGATGCCGGCCGAAGCATCAACGAGAGTCTTCCACTATGAAGGCGATGAGGGCGTTGAATATTTCCTGAGGGACATACTGAGCACCATGGCTTCGCAGGGAGAAACAACTTATCGGGTCTATTCAGCGAGGCAAATCAGGAAATACCTTTATCGTCCGTTTCCCGGCTTTACCAAGGCGAGGGTAGAAGCCGGTATTCATGTCAATGTCATTGCGATTGGTGAAGGCGGCGAAGAAGCGCCTCTCGCTGATCGCAAATGGATCGACAGTGTAGATTCTCACGCCTCCTATCTTGCGATCTACGGGACAAAATGCGCAATGGTTTCAATGACCACTGCCGACTATCCCACAGTGGTAATCCTGGACTCACCGGGAATATCCAGCGCATTGAGGATCTCATTTGATACCCTCTGGCAGCGACTTTGACTCGAGCACATGTCAGAGCCCTCCTTTACCCAGCTCAAAGCGGCCTTTGGCAACATTCAACCTGAGCAGATCGCTGGCCCCTTCGACAAACCTAAAAGATCGAACCTCACGATAGAGACGCTCCAAAGGGTGTCCTGAGACCAAGGCCTGGCCGCCGAACAACTGAACAGCCGTATCAACAACCTGGCCTGCTGTTTCCGTCACGAAGACCTTTGTCATAGCCGTTTCGTTAACCGCGTTGATACCGCTGTCAACCAGCCGGGCTGTTCGATAAAGAGCACTCCGCGCCACATAAGTCTTCAGCCTCATATCGGCATATCGCAGACGGATGCCCTCGCGCTCTGAAAGAGGAGCACCACTGCGATGAGGCTTCTGAAGATGGCGCTCCATGTAATCAATCGTCCAAAGACAGATACCTGCTGCCTGGGCTGACACCAGCAGTCGAACGTTACCGATATTGTCAAGCGCGCGAGGCATGCCTTCGCCCAGCTTCCCGATCAATCTTGTCAGAGGAACCCGAATATTATTGAACCGCATGGACACATGATCGCTGCCATCCAGAGAGCTGAACTCCCTGTCAATCTCTAAACCCTCATCGCTCATATCCAAAACCACCATCGCGGTACCAAGCTTTGCTCCAGCAGCATCCTCAACGTTGATCAGCGCAGACACAAAGTCCGCGTCGCCGCCACCGGTCACGTAGGATTTCTGCCCATTCACGATGAGCTGATCATTTTCCACAACCGCCCAACTCGGGCGAGCTGCGTCATCAGGTTCCGTAAAGCCGAACGTCCCGCGCTTTTCGCCGCGCAACACTGGTTCAAGATAGTCCCGCCGCAATTCTCCCTCAACGCTGTGCAGCACTCCTGGCCCGGGGCCGAACACATATCGAGATAAAGGATTGTTACTGGCAGCGAACGTTTCACGTAGAGCTGTCAGCTCAAGCGTTGTCGCCGGATGACCACCGAACTCAGCTGGCTGGGTCTTGTAGAAAAAACCTGCCGCCTTGGCTGCATTGATCACCTGCTGGCGATTCTCGACGCTGCTTGAGCCATCCAGCGGCGCAAGAACTGACTCAATAAATTCTCGGGCCTGATCAACAGAGGCCCTTACTTCCGATGGCAGACTTTCCGGCATGATTCTCACCTATAGCTTCGCTGGTCGGCATAGAAGCACCAACAGAGGCTCATCGCAAGTCCTCACAGCAGATGTCAGGAAAGCGGCCCCGTTTATCGGTATGTGTTTCTCCGGATTAGCGAGACTCTTGTCTAAAGCGCTGGTGACATGTTGCCATCGATATTGATCGCAGTTCCCGAAACAAACCCGCAATCATCAGAGCACAGCAACGCCGCAAGGTTTGCGCACTCCTCCGCCTCACCATAGCGACCCAGTGGTACTGACTTCTCTCCCTGCCTGGCAACGAACTCATCAAAGGACACGGACTGATCAGAGGCTTCGTAGGCCCGACGAATCTGGTCGGATTTAATCAGGCCAATGTTAAAGCCATTAACCAGCACGTTGTGAGCGGCTCCCTCACCTGCAAGGACTTTTGTAAGTGCCATACCCGCCGCACGCGTCACTGACGTCGGCGCGGAGCCCCGAGACGGAGTCTTTGCCAATGTATTCAGCATGTTGATGATTCGCCCCCATCGACGCTCCTTCATCCCAGGAAAGACCAGTCTGGTCATTCTGACTGCTGCCATTAACTTCAGGTCAAAATCATATTGCCACTCTTCATCAGTGATCGATTCGAATCTTCCCGCTTTTGCGAACCCTGCATTGTTGACCAGGATGTCAATTTTCCCGAAGCGGTCGACAGCCTGATCATAGGCTCGTTGAATCTGGTCCGCTTCGCTGACGTCGCATGCAAGACCAAGCGATTGACCTGCCGTATGATCATGAATAGCAGCTGCAGCGGCGATCACCTCAGCTTCGTTTCTGGCCAGCAGAACCACACTCGCACCACAGGATGAAAATTTATGGGCCATGGCATAACCGAGGCCTTTACTTCCGCCCGTGATCAACGCAACCCGATTTTCCAAACTTACCTGCATGCCACTCCTCCAACGCTTTTCAAAAGTCCATGCTAACAAATTCGCCGACCGCGTCTCCTTTCTGGCGAACGCCCCATGGACACAGATAAACCGCGCGACGTGAGACCACTGCGATAAGATGCGGAAAACTTTGCACGCCCTTATCTAACAATTCTATTATGTTTCGCACCTTTATATTATTGTCAGCATCAACAAAGCATACCCTTATGCAATCCCACACCTCACAAAAACAAGTACCAACAGAAAAAGATTGAAACCATCAGATCAATAATGAATATAATTCATCTTATTTTTTTCATTATTTTCAGTACTTTAGGGCCCAAATTCCCCTGACTCGGGGTTATCCACAGGCTTTAGTTAATCCACATCAAGTTACCCAAAAGTTATCCACAGCTAATTCACCGCTGTTTGCATACGTTTCATTAGCCAAGCTCAAGCGTCCGCTGTACATTAGCTCCAACGGTTGAGAGAGGTGAGGCAGACCGGAGACGGGAAACCGAAACCAAACTCAAACCGAAAGACCTGTGCCGGGTCGGGGTCACCAAGGCAAGGGTGGCTTAAGGGCTACCGGGTCTCCCCTAGGGGAGAGCGGGGAGCAGAACCTTCGGGGGAAGCGAACCGCAGACCGGATGCCTGAACCGCTGGTTATCAGTTTGATCGACTGGACGAGCGGGGACGTAGCAAGGCGTCTGAAAATAACGGCTCGTGGGGCCAGGTTGCGGAAGTCGCCGGCGACGGCTGGCAAGACAGAGGCAGCCAACCACGGAAGAAAGTCGAAAGCGGAAAACGCAGGAAGCACGAGGCCTGGGCCGAAAGCAGACGGCGAAGGAAGCCAGAAACCGGAAACCGTGAGAGTCAAGGCCAGGGCGTAAGCCTTGGGCCAGGGCTCAAACCAGACCTTCGGGACTGGGAGGATAGAGCAAACTGTTGCGGGAAGACCCTTCGGGGAGAGACCAAAATAGTCCCGGCGAAAGTCCTAGGGGAAACCCCGCCTCGTGCGGGGTTTCTTTTTTGCCGTTCTTTTTCGTGTGACTAACCCGCTCCTCCTGTTTCCTACCTGTATCCCTGCCTCTAATTTCCAACTGACGTTCACTGGCGGCACAGATACGCTCTGGTGGACGTCTAAACACAGCCCCTATATTCTCTGCATCTTTGAACTTGACTCTAGGAATAACATGAAAACTGGTATAGGCATAGGCAGCGCATACTACAACGGCGAGGATTGGGAGCAACTGGTTGACTATACAATCGAGGCTGACCGGATGGGCGTCGACTTTGTCTGGTCAGCAGAAGCCTGGGGCATGGACGCGATTGTTCCGCTTGCTTACATGGCGGCCGTTACCAAGCGCATAACCCTCGGCACCGGAATAGTTCAAATCAGCTCGCGGGTCCCTTCAATGATCGCCATGACCAGCCAGAGCCTGGCTACTGTGTCAAACAACCGTTTCGTCCTTGGTCTCGGTGTCAGCGGGCCCCAGGTCGTGGAAGGACTGCACGGGGCTGCGTTCGCCCACCCTCTCGGCAGACTGAGAGAATGCGTGGAGGTTATCCGCAAGGGGCTTAGCGGTGAACGCCTCCAATACGAAGGCAAACATTACCTCCTGCCGAGACCCGGCGGAGAGGGCAAACCCATAAAACTATCCCAACCCCCACGCCGTGATATGAAGATTTATCTCGCGACCCTAGGTCCGAAGTCCCTCGAAATGACCGGTGAACTCGCCGACGGCTGGCTTGGCACCAGTTTTATGCCAGAAGCGGCGGACGTTTTTTTCGAACCACTGAAGAAGGGACTGGCAAAATCTGGCAGGAACTTGTCGGACATTGACATACAGGTCGGTGGCTCTTTCGAGATCGGTGATGATGTTGAACGCATGATTGCTGCGCGCAAACCCGCAATGGCGTTCACCCTTGGCGGGATGGGCTCAGCTACTACGAATTTCTACAATGACGCGTTCCGGCGTTCTGGCTACGCCGATACAGCAGAGGAAGTACAGTCTCTCTGGGTAAACGGAAAAAAAGAACAGGCTGCACAGGCAGTACCTGATGACATGATCATTAAAAACCACCTCATCGGCACCGAAGACATGATCCGCGAACGGCTCCGCGCCTATCGCGATGCGGGCGTCACCACGCTGCGCGTCAGCACAGGTGGCAGCGACTGGAAGGAGCGGACGGCAACACTGGAGCAGGCAATCGATATTGTTCGAACAGAAAGCCTCAGCTGGTAAGGAGAGACAACATGAACCAATGGCAAGTTGGCAACGTCAAAATCACTCGCGTCATCGAAATGGAGGTTGCCGGGGGTACCAAGTTCATTCTCCCGCAGGCAACTCCCGAAAAAATCATAGAGATGCCCTGGTTGATTCCTCACTTCGCCGATGAGACCGGCAAACTGATCATGAGTATCCATGCCCTGGTGATTGAAACGCCAAGCAACAAGATGATCGTCGACACCTGCATCGGCAATGACAAGCAACGAAACATCCCGACCTGGACAAATCTGCAACTCCCTTTCCTCGAGGATCTGAAACAAGCTGGCTATGACCGACTGGAGATCGATACCGTAATGTGCACTCACTTACATGTGGATCACGTTGGTTGGAACACCATGCTGGTCGACGGTGAATGGCTTCCCACTTTCCCCAATGCTCGCTACCTGATTGGTAAGCAGGAATATGAATATTGGGACAGTGCTGACCCCGGGGAACTGAATGGTGGTGTCATGGACGATTCAGTACGGCCAGTGTTCGATGCAGGTTTGGTTGACCTCGTGGACATGGATCATCAGGTTTGCGAAGAAATATGCTTTGAAGCCACTACCGGCCATACACCCGGTCATGTCAGCATACACATCAGATCAGAGGGAGAGGAAGCACTGATCACAGGTGACTGTATCCATCATCCGTGCCAGATAGAAAAAATAGATTGGGCCAGCAGTGCGGACTTTGACCAGGCAGCATCAACCGCGACCCGCCACCAGTTGATGTCGAAATACGCAGACGAGGACATTCTGATTATCGGAACCCACTTTGCGACACCCACTGCCGGTTACCTTAAATCAAACGGGGAAAGCTACTGGCTTGATGTCGGCGCATGACCCAACAATGACGACCCAGTAACTGCCAGGGATAGCACCGGAGCGCCCACCGGCATATCACTGGGTATTCACCAAGTAATTTTATCGCGGAGAGAGCACGAGCATCATGTATGATGCCCTCACCCGCTTACGTTATCGATTATGTCCAGAGAAGAAAACCAACTAACCTATCCCTTTGCAGAACCTCCCGAGTTCGGTACGACGCTGGAAGTTGCACCTGGCGTGCACTGGTTGCGCATGCCACTTCCCATGTCACTCAATCACATTAATCTCTACCTGCTGGAAGGCAACAGTGGCTGGACCATAGTAGATACGGGAATTCGAGGAGAAGAGACTCGCGAGCACTGGCACAATATCTTTGACACATGCCTCAAAGGCAAACCTGTCAATCAGATTATTTGCACCCACATGCATCCGGACCATACGGGCCAGGCAGGATTCCTGTCGAATCGCTGGCGCGCACCACTTTTGATGAGTTACTCGGAGTATTATCAGGCCCGGGTGATGGGCACTATGATGCAGGACGGCAACAACTGGTTCATGTCGGACTACTTTGAAAGAGCCGGCCTGTCCATGGAGTTTCTGGAGCAGATGCGAGACATGCGCAGCCAGTTCAGCCCCGAACCAGAGGATCTGCCCATACCCGGCTCATATATCAGGCTCAGCGAAGGTGAACAGGTACAGATCGGGGGCAACACCTGGGAAGTGATCATTGGAACAGGTCATTCTCCGGAGCACGTGTGCCTGTACTGCCGGAAGCTGAAGCTGCTCATCTCGGGCGATCAGATTCTTCCGGTCATTACTTCAAACGTCAGTGTCATGCCTACTGAACCATTCGGTAACCCAATGTTGGCCTGGATGGAGTCGCACGAAAAGTTCAAGGCGCTCATACCCAACGATACTCTCGTTCTTCCCGCTCACAACGAACCCTTCTACGGAGCCCAGGAACGACTCCAGCAGTTGATAGACCACCACGATGACCGAATGCTGATTATCGAAGAAAACTGCATAGAACCGCAGGTTGCCGTCGATCTCCTGCCTTATCTTTTCAAGCGAGAGTTGGAAGCCCACTCCATGTTTATGGCGCTCGGTGAATGTATAGCCCACTTGCACTGCCTGATTGCTTACGGCCGAATCGAAAGGACACTGAGAGATGATCGTTTCTATTATCGTTCGATAGATCCGACGCTTACTGAGCGGGCTAAACCGGGACAGCACGAAGAACCTGATGACGCGCCGGTCATGATCTGAGGACGTCGAGCGACAGAGTTAAGTCGCTGGCGAAACAGTACTAGCTGTCATCAAGAGGCAGGAAGATACTTTCTCGAACACCCTCTCCCACAGCCCGGCTGATATGACCTCGACCCGTCAAATCTTCCGCAAGCAGTATATCTCCAGGCCCCAGCAATCGGCTTTCTCCAAGACCGGTTTCAATCTCAACGGATCCTTTTAAATTAATCACAAACTGTCGCCTCGGCGCGTTGTGAAAATCAAGGTCATAGTCAGCGCCCGTCTCTCTGAAGATGACGGCTTTCGTCTTCCAAGGCTTCGAATAGAGGCCCGGAAATTCGCCGAGCGGACCCATTTCATACTCTATATCTTCAAAATGGGATTCGCCGTCATCCCCTGTGTAAATTCTTACATACTTCATCAAATCATCCCTTCTCTTCTCTTCTACCGCGCAACATAAGTATCATCCGCAAACCTGACAGCCCCTGATCTAACCAGTCTATCGAGGTGCATACCCATACTTCGACGCTCGACCTCATCCAACATGAATCCAGTCTGACCAGGCCTGTAGACAAAGCGATGAGCAACAATCTCATCCATCGTTCGCGGCTCAGACAAGTATCCAATCAACCTGGTCTCTCGCGTCATAATCATTTGACCAAACTTATTGAGCATGGCTCGAAACTCTTCCTGCGATTCAATGAGGCCCTTGTGATGAAAGGTCAGCCACCACTTCGCCTCCACACTCTGTAAAAGCTCAATGCTTCTCTCAAAATCCTCGAGATCAGACCAGGCATCACCATAATAGGGGCCGAAGCCCGTTAATTCGATATCACCAAGGTAAACAAGCCGCTCTTCAGGTGACGGCCCCCAGGAAATAAGAAAACAACAATGTCCTCTGGTATGACCCGGGGTATGTATGACCTTCAGTTTAACTCCGCCAAAATCGAACTCATCACCGTCCCGGAAGACCAACACTTCACTGCCATCGTGAGGATAGAAAAAGTGATCCTCAATCTCCGCCTTGAAAGCATCATGGGTCTCGCCTTCGAGCCCGTAAATTCTCATTAGCCCTTCAATCGATTCCAGGCCCAGAGCATCTTCCACATGGGCGTACCACGTTACATCGCGAAACAGGTGCGTCCCGGCAATGTGATCCTCATGGGTATGACTATGGAAGACCGCATCAACGTCCGGCAGCTTGTTCTTCCGCGCAACCACACCAAGGCAGGGGTCCACGATCACGGATCGATCTGCCCCACGAATAACCAGCGAATTACCGTGAGGATACTTACCGTTTTCGTGACCAAACAGAATCGTCAAAGGACCTAGGGAGCGATCGACGAGGTCCGCTGGCTCAATATCTTCATGACTCATAAAACAATACTTCCAAATCGATTTCTGCTGACAGATCGCCTCCAGCCGACTCTGACTGTCGCTCTCATCATCAGCCTAACAGCAATGCACCATTATCTCCGAGTTGATTCTTACAGGTCTACCCGTCAGCATGTCGATAGACCAGCGCATCACACCCGTTTCTATTGGCAAGCCCCAGGCAAAGCAGTCAGCCGCGGCTGATCCCAATACAAACCTGTACCCTGTCCATTAAGATTCGAACCATGGCCAACCTCCAGCAATTGACAGACAACCTTCGTCGGACCATCAGTACCGGAACTCTCGCAGAGC
>CAXPUI010000503.1:0-29911 GCA_964220205.1 Candidatus Allofontibacter communis
TCTATGTGCCTAATCCCTTTGGTGTTCAGGCTTTCGTGAATGGTGGTGAGGTCGAAGTCGACGGTTTTGAATTCGGTGGTCAGTTTTTTGCTACTGAAGATCTGTTTTTTAAAGTTACTTATGGCAATACTGACAGTAGCTATCAGCAGGATACACTGACTCACCGCAAAGGTGACCCTATGGACGGAGTTCCTGAGACTACCTACTCTCTGGCGGTCGATTACCGGTTTAACTGGTCTGACAGTATTGGGGGCCACTTCCGGGCAGATTATTTTTATACGGAGGGTGGTGAACTTAACCTCCGAGGTTTCGGCTATGAACCTCCTCGGGCTGTAACGGAAGATGTTAAATCACTAAATGTACGCATTGGTGCGGACTTCAACGACTGGAGCGTTTACCTGTTCGGTGAGAACCTTTCGGACCAGGATGCTGCGGTTGCTGTACCCTATGCCACATCGACTGAGTATCTTTATCAACAGCCACGGACTGTCGGTCTCACGATCAGAACACGCTTCTAGTTTATGTAAGCCCAAGTCAGTCCAGTTCAACAAGCCCGGGTTTATCCCGGGCTTTCTTGCTTGGCTCGCATCTTGGCAAACCCATGGCGATAGACAAATTTATTCGGGGTTTTGTTGGGGCTGTCCTGGTTAACCGGGGTAAGTCACCGGGAGGACGATAATTGTTCCCGCGCTGCGGGAACCACGTTGATCTTAGCAGGGGCTTCGTCCGGACTGTTATCATTAATTCAGGCAACTGAGAGTACGAATTACCTGACTACATTTCAGGAGAGTTTAGATGGCAACGGTAGAAACTTCGCATGGCAGGATTTCCGGATCCGAAGCTGATGGCCTGCACGTATTTCTGGGCGTTCCATTTGCGGCACCGCCTGTGGGTGAATTGCGTTGGTCACCCCCGGCTGATCCTGACCCCTGGTCGGGAGAACTGGATACAACTGACTGGCGTGGTCAGGCCTGGCAGGCCGTGGCGGAAAACATGGGGCCGCTTGAATTTGCTTTTAATGCAGGTTCGGCTTCGAGTCGCGATGAAGACTGCCTGCAGCTGAATATCTGGACACCGGGCCTCGATAGCCGCAAGCGGCCTGTACTGGTCTGGATTCATGGTGGTGGTTTCACCCAGGGTACGGGCGCCACTGCCATGTATGAGGGTGCCAGCCTTGCACGTCGTGGCGATGCCGTGGTCGTAACCATCAACTATCGCCTGGGTCCCATGGGGTTCCTGAATCTGAACGAGGTTACCGGTGGCCGTATTCCTGCCACGGGCAATGAAGGCTTGCTGGATCAGGTCAAGGCGCTTGAGTGGGTCCGGAACAATATTGAACGTTTTGGTGGTGATCCATCACGAGTCACTATATTTGGCGAATCTGCCGGTGGCATGAGTGTCGGCTCGCTGCTTGCCTTCGAGCCTGCGCGCGGTTTGTTTCACAGGGCAATCCCCCAGAGTGGTGCCTGCAGTACCGCGCAGACGTTAACCACCGCCAGTGAAACGGCCCAGGCGGTCCTTGATCATGCAGGTATATCGACCAATGCGGGAATCGAAGAGTTTCTTGCCATGGACCCTGAGAAGCTCATTGAGGCAGGTCAGGCTGCTTCAGTTCAGCTTGGCGGAATCATGATCTTCCAGCCCTGCATTGACGGTAACCTGATGACGGATTTGCCGATAGACAGTGTCAAAAATGGTTCTGCTGACGGGATCCCTGTCATGGTTGGCGCTACTCGGGATGAATGGAAACTCTTCTCAGCCATGCCTGGTTTTGATGTTGACTTGGACGATGCGACGCTTATTGCCGGATTAGGTGCGCATACCGATGAACCGGAAAAGCTTGTCGATACCTCCCGGGAAAGCCGCGCCGCGAGAGGCCAGGACACATCTGCGAATGCACTCTTTGCCGCGATCGAAACGGATCGGGTGTTCCGTATACCCGCCATCAATCTTGGGGAAGCGCTGTCCGAGCGGGGCCAGTCAGCCTGGCAGTACCTCTTTACCTGGGAATCACCCTGGGGTGATGGTGAGCTTGGATCACCTCATGCAATCGACAGTGGTTTTGTATTTGGTTCACATGGCATGACCGAAGGCAGCGCGACCTTCTTTGGTCAGGGTGAAGCAGCCGATGCGCTGGCAGAGAAAGTACAGGACGCATGGCTTGCGTTCGCAGCTGATGGTGACCCTCGCGGGGCAATGCCTGACTGGGCACCCTATGACACAGATTCACGAGCCACAGCGATGTTTGGTGAAGAAGTCAGTGTTGAAAATGATCCGTTTGGCCCAGAGCGGGCAGTCTGGTCCGAGATCAATGTCAACGTGGGTAGTCTTTAAGACTAACCTTCGATTGAAGTCTCCACTTCACCACTCGCCAGGGAAACGGCTTCAACAAAACTGAGACCTGTGCCCCATAGTTCCCGGTAGCCACTCGAGAAGATGTGGGGGAATACAGAGCCGTGGGTTTCCCGCTCAAATCCGCGGACGATCATGGAGAGGTTGTCAGGTCCGTTGACCTGCAAGCGACCCATCAGGGCTAGACCACGTTCGATATATTCCTTCAGAAACGGATCGGTATGTTCTGCAACACCGTAGCCACAGAAAACTTTTAACGCCTGGTCTGACGTTCGATTGGCAAAGGCGACTTCACGTTCTGCCAGAGTTGCATCGAGCACGTCGGTGCCAAATGAGCCGACGATGAATCTGCTGATCGGGGTGTCTTCTCGGAGCAGGGTATCTACCGCAAAATCACCACCTGACGAATGTCCGGCAACCCCGATTTCATTTTCATCGATACGGTGTTTGTTTCGCAGTTTGGGTAGCAACTGGTCAACAAGAAAGCTGTGAAACTGGTCGGTACCACCGAAGAGTGCTTCAAATTCCAATTCCTGGGCGGCGGCCATCTGTTCGTACAGTACCCAGAAATTAAAGTCGGCGCCTTCAGGGGTAGCCAGTATCTCGGCGGTTGGTACCACCGCCGAATAGTCGATGGTTCGCTGGATACCGTGATTACCAGGCGGTGCGGTTGTAACACCAACCAGAATCGTCTCTCGGGCTTCGCCAATCGAGGACATCAGGGCAACGGTATCGACCGCAGCGCTCATGAACATGTCGCCGTCCAGGAGGAACAGGAGGGGATAGGCGTGGTCACTTTGCTCATAGCCTGGTGGAATCCAGGTCCAGACGTCGTAGTCGATACCATTGCTCTCTGCGGTGATGGTCTCATGGCTGAGGCTGTTCAGGTTCTGCGGTAATCTCACGTTCAACTCTTCGTTTGTTAGCTATTGCCTGCCCATTTTGTCAGCAGTTCTGCTTCTTTATCTGCTTTTAGGCCAAGCACCATCTGTTCGGGGTCACCATGATGCCATTCCAGCAGATCACGAATCGTATCGTCGAGGGGGCGGGTTGTCAGCCCTTCTGCTGCAGCCCTGTCGATGCTGACCTGCATCATGGTCTTTGCCTCTTCCGGCAGCCACATGGGCAGGTCCAGCCAGGGAGTGACCTCGTTCTCCAGCAGGAACTCTTCGGACATCCACACAGGTCGAGCATTGGTGCCGGTTACAGTGCTGGAAGCTTCAAGCAAGGCCCCGAGATTAGTTTCAGGTCCTGTGACGTTGTAGATGCCGGTCGTGCCATTCTTGATACATTTAAGAATCCAGTCAGCCTGGTCCCGGGCATCAATCACCTGTACAGGCATATCAGGTCCAACCGGTGCGATGTAGTCGCCACCCCGGGCAACCCGAAGGGGCCAATAGGAAAACCTGTCTGTAGGATCGTAGGGACCGACGATCAAACCAGAGCGCGAATGTAATACGCGACCGGGCATGACTGCCTCGGCAACATTTTCGCAGAGCACTTTCAAGCCACCATAAGTGGTCTCATCAACTTCTTCAACATTTTCGTCTTCCAGCGTTGCCAGGTTGGCGGATTCGTCCTGACCGGCAACAAACTCCGGGTAGACTGAGATTGTTGAAATAAAGGTGTAGTGATTAACGCTGTCTTTCATCAATTCGACACTGTCGCGGACCAGGCGAGGTACATAGCCACTTGGGTCTATACAGGCATCAAAAGAACGCCCCTGCAGAATATCCAGGCCGCCATCTCGATCGCCAGTAATGACTTCAGCCTGGCCGGTGAATAAGTCAGGATTAGTCTGACCGCGATTGAACAGGGTTACTTCATGACCATCATCGAGACAGGCCCGAGCGATTTGTCGACCGAGAAACTGCGTACCGCCGAGGATGAGGATTTTCATAATGGTCAGAAGACAAGGTGGTTAATTCTAGGACGCACTATCGGATCGATAACCTCAGACCCTGAGGTCGGTGAGAGCCTGTAGCGTCATCTATGGACAGACAGTGAATGTTATCAGGAGAGAGTGATGAGTGACTTTGCAGGTTTGCCGGTTGCGGCAGGCAGTGATGTCGATATGGATCAGGGTCGGCTGGATAAGATCAATGATGTGATGGCCGCAGCGGTCGCGGATGGCCAAGTCCCAGGTGCGGCTACCGTGGTCGCCAGGCATGGCAAGGTGGTCCATTCCAACGTCGTTGGCAACCTTGATCTTGATGCCCGGGATGGTCGATTGAGCATGAATTCATTGTTTCGCATGTACTCGCAGTCCAAACCCGTGACATCTGTTGTGATTATGTCCCTTTTCGAAGACGGTGTGCTGTTCCTGGATGATCCGATCAAGAAATGGTTGCCGGAGTTTGCCGATCGCCGTGTGACGGCCTACCCGCAGGCCAATGAGCGGGTCAAAGGTATGCCGATCGAATTAGGCGGTACGGTAGCTGCCAATAGGGATTTGACCATCATTGACCTGATGACCATGACCTCCGGAATGCCGTTCATGGGTCGTACGCCGGTAGCACACTTCCCTGCAATCAACGCCTCTATGGGCGGGACTGGCTTCCTCCCCTGGGATCTGCGGATCAATGATCCTGATGGATCATACGAAGATATGGTCCTGGCGTTGGCGCAGGCACCACTCCACGCCCAGCCCGGCGAGGTCTGGAACTACGGCTCGGACTTTGATGTGTTAAGCCTGTTGCTGGCCCGCGCCACGGACAAGCCTCTGGATGAACTTTTTGCGGAGAGAGTTTTCAGCCCTCTCGGTATGTCCGATTCCAGCTTCTACTGTGGTGAAGAGAACGCCGACCGTCTGGTGACCGACCATGGCTGGGATCTCGATGGTAGCGTCATTGTTCGCGATCCCCCGGCTACTGCAGAAAAAGTGGGTCGTAGTAATCGTAAGCTGATGTCCGGAAATGGCATGTTTGGTGGCATTCTCAGTACACCCTATGACTTCGCTCGATTTGCACAAATGCTGTTGAACGGCGGTTCTCTCGACGGCGAAAAAATACTGGGGCGAAAGACTGTTGAACTGATGACGACGAACCACATTGGCGACCGCAGTGTTGATATTGCCATTGGTCCCGGCTATGGCTTCGGGTTGGGATACGCTGTTCGTACGACTTTGGCGGGCAGTAACCTGCCGGGCTCGGTAGGCACTTACGGTTGGGGCGGGGCCGCCGGTACCTGGTTTTTTGTTGATCCCGAGGAGGACCTGTTCGGCCTGTTTTTTACACATATTTTTGGTTACCAGTTTTCGCCGGATGCGGATCTGCCGTTCCGGTTCGAAAAGCTAGTCTACGAAGCCCTGGATTGATCAGCAGCGCCGGTAAAGGCGAAAACCCAGACCAACATAATCTGAATGACTTTTCTCGTTACCCTGAAACACGAGAGTCTGGTTCTTGAGCGCAGGGATTTTGGACTCCAGTACCGCGACATCGCGCGAGGCGAATACGATGGGTGTTTTGGGAATTGTCGTTCCAGTGAGGTGGCCGGGGTCGGCGGATGATTCGACGAAATATTGGCCAGCTCTGCAGGTAATTTCTATGGTGCCAACCATGCGCTGGTAACGACCTACGACTTTCTCGGGGGGGACACGAATTTCGGGGTCAGGTGAGGGGCTGCGAGGTGTTTCGACGCGACCTAGTCGGTCGAAAGTCTGTCTGAACATAGTGTCGTAAAGTCCCGGTGCATCGCCGCCATTGGTAAACAGTGCAACAGCCAGATTTTTCTCCGGCAGAATACGTAGAAAACTGAATTGGCCTACGGTGCCGCCATCATGGCCGAAAACCTTGTGGCCATCGTAGTTCATGAGTATCCAGCCAAGCCCCCAGCCGGTCGCACCGCGTGGCGAATCTGCCGGCAGTTTGATTTGCTGACGCTGCATGGCATTAGTCGAAGAACGGGACAAGAGTCTGTCGCCTGCCTTAGTCACCCCACCATTCAGGTGCATGTGGACAAAGGTCATCAGATCAGCGGTCGACATCATCGGCGTTGCTCCCGCTGACTTTTGTCCCTGGGCGAGCCAGGGCATCGGCGACAACATCGGCTGACCTTTCTTTTTCGGGTTTGGCACATGGCCGATGGCGCAGCGATAGCGCAGGGCATCTTCCGGTAGTGACAGCGCCTGCTGCATACCCAGGGGATCAAATAACCTCTCTTTCAGCGACGTATCCCAGGTTTTGTCGTCCACAACCTCAATAACCCGGCCGAGCATGGCGTAACCCCAGTTGCAGTAGGACATCCGTTCACCAGGCGGAAAAACCTGCGGCAGCAAGCGCCCCATCTTCTGCAAAATTTCAATATTGTTCTCACCGCGACCGGACTCGACAAAATAATCGCCTTCGATGCCACTCGTGTGAGCCATGAACTGGCGCAGGGTTGCATTGTCGGTGACTGCCGCATCTGCAACTGCGAAATCAGGCAGATAGCTTTTGATGGGTGCATCGATATCAACTTTGCCCTCGTCAGCCAGCTGCATGATCTGGGTGGCTGTGAAAACCTTGGTGATCGAACCAATCTGAAAAGCGCTGTCCGTTGTCACCGGGACCCCGGTTTCGACATTCAGTACCCCGGCGGCGGCCTGGGTCAGGCGGCCGCTGCGGTAAATACAGACGCTGGCGCCGGGCACGCCGTGCTTTCTTATACCTGCTTTAAGAATCTTTGGTAGATCGGTCAGTACGGACATGGGATTTCCTTGTTCAGTTTATCGGGCCTGTGCAGCCTGGGTCATTATCGTTCTCAGTTGCTCAGCTTCCCGCTCGTTGGACTTGAGAATTTCTGCGGTTGTCTGTCTGATGAACTCGTTGTCGAGCCAGCTACCTCGCAGCATGACACCATCAATGTTCTTTGCATGCTGTATGTCTTCAAGGGGATTTGAATTTAGCAGCACCAGGTCAGCACTGGCACCTTCGACGATCGTGCCGAACTCACCTTCCATGTCGAAATAGCGTGCGGCTTCAACAGTAGCGGCGTGAAGGGTTTCATAGGGTGTCAGTCCTGCTTCAACAAAAAGTGCCATTTCCTGGTGAACGTTGTATCCGGCAGCGCCGGTATCAGTACCAATTAGCAGCGGGGCACCTGCATCGTTCAGGGTTTTTACCAGCGCCAGTCGGGTTGCCCGTGCAGCCTTCAGACCGGCACGAGCCCGGGGAGTGAAAATGGAATAGAGGTAGTCCATTGACGCGAAAATCAGTGGGTTGGTGTATTTCAGCTCTTCCGGGTCGCTGACGGTGTCGCGCTCGATATTGGTCTTAAGTGACTCAATAACAATCAACGTCGGGTCATTCCAGACGTTGTACCTGGTTGTCATTTCTGCAAGCTGTCTGATCTGCTCCTCGGTGCAGTAGTTCCAGCCCTGATAAACATCCGCCATGGTGGGTTGGATGCCTGCATCTGGGCCAGCGCAGGATACGTCGTAACCGGACAGGTGTTCGATTGAGCGCATACCACTTTTGAGTGCGTATTCCATATCAATCTGCATCGGTACATGACCGATCACCGGTATGTCGTATTCAGCCGCGGTTTTCATGATCGCATCGAATACCGGCGTTGAAAGGGTCGAGTAGATCTTGATGAAGTCGTAACCCTGTTCAACGGATTTTCTAACGTAGTCTGCCGCGAGTTCCGTATCACTAAACTCGTGACTCTGTGTTAAAGGGTGCAGGCCGGGCTTGCCGTCCATCAGGAAGTTGGAGGTAAAAAGACGTGGACCGAGTGCTTCACCTGCTTCCATTTCACGCCGAATACGCAGGTTGTTTACACCACCTCCTGTGTCTCGAATGGTTGTCACCCCAAACAGGACATATTGTTTCAGCTGGGTGTACTGGATGCGTTGCGACATGGCAACCATTGCCGGTGGCGCAGAACCGGAACTCGCTGCCTCGACATGAGCGTGCATGTCTGTCAGGCCGGGCATGAGGTATTTGCCGGTGCCATCGATAATTTTTGCAGCGGCTGTTGGACAGGTTTCTGCGGGCGAACAAATCCTGCTGATTTTACTGCCATCAACAAGCACAGAGTAGTCCTCAAACACAGCCTCTTCGGTCATTGGAATGAGATTGACGTTCTGGATGAGGTAGGTAGACGCACCGGCACTGAATGCTGTCAGCAGGAGATAAACTGCAAGTATTCTGGTCATTGTCCGTCCTGAATGGTCTTTAACTATGACGCAGGCATGGTGAAGCAGCCGCAATATCAGCCATTGCCAAACATGCTGAGCAGAATCGAGAGATCCATCGGCGGCTCTGTCAGGTGGTAGTCTGCTGGTGGCTCAGCACCCATCAGATGGGTTACAAAATAGTCCCAGCGCTTGCGCGTCACAAATGCCTGTTTCCCCAGAAACATGTGTCCTGCATTGGGGACAATAATCATGTCAAAATCGAGATCCTGCTGGATAAACTTGTCAACCAATCGCAGGGTATGAGCGGAACTGACATTGTCGTCCAGTTCACCGTGAATCAGCAGCAGCTTACCCTTGAGATTGGCGGCGTGCGTGGTGTTCGACTGTTCAAGATAATCCGCATCATCGACAGGTCCGTGGTATTTCTCGCCCCAGTTGCTCCAGTAGATTCTCTGGTCATGGTTGCCGCAGTTCGAGACCGCAACCTTGTAGGTGTCTGGCTGGGTCAGCATGGCCCGCGTCGACATGTAACCGCCGCCGGAAACGCCATAGATGCCGACACGGTCCAGATCGAGGGAGTACTTTTCTGCAAGCTGATCCAGGGCAGCGACATGATCATCAAGGTCACTGCCGTTCTGAATGTTCCTGTAGGAGTGATCGTGAAACGTTTTGTCGCGAAGTGGTGTGCCGCGTCCGTCAATCTGCAGGACGATGAAACCAAGTGAGGCAAGTGAGGCGCAGTCGCCCCAGCCAAACACCGAATTCAAAGTGATTGCACATTTATTGATTTGCGGTCCGGGGTAGCAGTCCTCGATAACCGGGTATTTGTTAGCGGGGTCGTAATCTGCAGGCAGCCAGACGTTGGCCCAGATTTCTGTTTTTCCGTCAGCGGCGGTGAGGGCAAGACGTTCGGGCGGCCTGAATCCCAGTTCAGCCAGTTTCGTGGTTTCAGCTTCCTCGAGCGTCAGTTTTATCGCTCCCTGTCGGTCGCGCAGGACTGTCCTGCCGAAATCGCTAAGATCTGCAATCGTGTCGACAAAGTATTCGCCGACAAGACTTGCCGTGTGATTCATTTCCTCTTCATCCAGCAGTTCGATATCTCCGCTTTGTAGGTCAACCCGGTACAGGCGCTGCAGGTAGGGGTCGGTAGAGTCGCGGCCACAACCAGTGAACCAGGCGCTGGTTTTATCGACAGCGAGCACGCTGTACACGAACCAGTCGCCACTGGTTAATGGTTGGATGAGTTCACCATCCAGGTCATAAAGATACAGGTGCCCCCACCCGGATCGTTCTGACCACCAGACAAACTGGTTTTCGGTGAATCTTACGTTGCAGGCCATCATCATCGGATGCAGATCGATCTGTGTATCACTGGACTCCGTCAGTATGGTTTCAACGTTGCCCGTCTCAACATCAATGGCATACAGGGTAGCTGATCGATGCCAGCGATCCCTGCAGGCTGTATAGACAGTTTTGCCGTCTTTCGAAAAGTGTGTGTGGCCAGCCCCCAGCATGGTGACGTAGGGTGAATCGATGACCAGGTCTGTCTCCAGGACCTGCCCGGATTCAGCATTGACGATGAGGTAGGTGATGACTGGCAGGTGCTCGTCGCCCGGCATGGGGTAGGACTTGGTTCGAAGGGTTGGTGCGCTTTCATCCGCAGGTGATGACGTGATGTACCAATGCTCGCCGACTTTTCTTTCATCCATTCTGACGGTGACGAAGGTGCTTGAGTCTTTTGACCAGATCAGAGGCGGTGGCATGGTGAATCCAATGCGTTCAAGTTCGTGGCTCCAGGCAATACCATCCGGGTGGGTTGCATACGCGTGATGCTCAATTCCGTCTGTAGTTAGCTGTCTTGTCTCACCCGTTTTAAGGGAGCGCAGGACAAGGTTGTAGTCGACTGAACTGGCTGCCCAGCTACCATCAGGGGAAACAACCTCAGTAAACTGAACACCGCCGTGCTGATCCACTGTTAGGGTTGAGGAATCTGTATCCCACCAGAAGAGAGCGCCAGGTAGTCGAAGCCCGATGTTCCCTTCACGAGAATAGTCCAGCGCAGCAATGGGCAGCTTGCTGGCAGTGATTTCCCGGCCGAGACTTTCGCTGAGTTTTTCGGCGACGGCATCATGGTCGAATGCGTCTTCACGGGTTCCCATGTCGGCATCGACAAAGAAAAAGCGCGGACCTTCTTCTGTGGAAACCCGGTACCAGAACTGGTTGGAGTCAGGGAGGGGGACAGGTGTCAGGTTGGCGCGAAAGATCTCATCGGTATGAAGGCGATTGGCCTGCAGGGCCTCTGCCCGGGCATAGGCTTCAGCAGTGATCGCGTTGGTTTCCATTGTTAACTCCCTGGATACTGGATAATTATCGTGCTGCGGCCTGGCGACCGGCACGGCCGCCCTCGGCGATGGCGTTGCGGTAGTTCATCCGGGCACCCAGTTCCGAGTGGCCGTAAAAGATTCTGTCTTCACCTTCCCTGATACGGCTAATCAGACCCCTGCCATCTTCACCACCAAAATGGAATCCTGGTTGGGGCGCGATGTAGGCATGGCCCCAGCGGTTCAGGATGATTCCGGCGATATCCCTTTTCGCATCGAAACCGCCATCAGCAAATACACGATTCATATGGCGGCGAATTTCACGTTCATAGTCGGCATAACTCTTACCCAGCAATTCGGCTCGTCCGATACTCCCCTGTGTGACCGCGTCATGACCGGGGTGCAGGAATGGAACATAGAAGGTCATGACCATGGGCTTATCGGGATCAAACGGAGCGGTATTGTCACCGATTTTCATCGGCGCCCGGATTGATCCCATAAAACCGAAGCCGTCGTACCAGCGAGCCGCAGATATGCCGAGCTTCTCGAGGAAACGCCAGTTGTTGAGGGCGACATTGACCACCAGGATCGGCGCATGGCGAAACTGTTCATAGTCTCTCTTAACGGCCGCGCTCATATCGGAAACGGTGCTGCGGGCCACCCAGCCGCCTGTTGCCATGACAACGGACCTTGCTTTCACCTTGTAGGCCTTCCTGCCGACAACATATCGAACCTCAACATGATCGTCTGCATGTTGAACATCAAAAGCTGTCGCGTTAAGACGAATCCTCATCAACTGCTTGGCTCTATCCAGCTGATCAAAATGCACTTTGCCGTTGGCGGTCTGCTCAAAACTGTCATCCTTGCCAATACTTCCTGGTAGCAGGTGCTGAACGATGCGTCGCGCATACGTAGTGTTACCGCCCGGAAAGCTCATGATCTTGATGGCTTCAAAGTCGTAGCTGTCGGCACCGGTGTAGGCACGCATGCCGGGCAATTGAATCAGATAGGCACCATAGGCCGAGACGACATCGGAGCAAAGCCCAAAATCGGCGGTTGCGACGATCGGATCGAGATATCTGGTCACTCTAGCATCAAGACCCATGATCTCTTCGAGGTAAGTCTTATAGGTCATGGTGTCCAGCCAGGCTTCCAGACCTTCGTTATCGTGGTATCGGTCGCCGCCTTTGAAGGCTCTCAGCATGTCCGCCTTGAGTCGCGTGTCCCAGGGGGCTCGCTTCAGATCATCTTCCCAGATGTTGTTGACCCAGCCTTTGTCAGCAAAGTAGTGACCGACGTCGACATTCTTCTCTCCCCAGAACATGGCGTCATAGCTGTCCCAGGCCGTTCGAATACCTGCCATGGGTTTGGCTTGATCAAGGTATTCATATTCGTAGGGCATACCAACTTCACGCCATACTTCATCTGACAGTGTGTTGATGCCGACCGGAGGCATAAAACCATTGGAACCCTGGGGCCCCCAAAGGTGATATCCACTCACATCAAATTCGTTCTGCCGCGCTTCGCCGCCAAACACCGAGTGATTCTCGAGCAGCAGGCAGCTTTTGCCCGGTGCATGACGACGACACTCAAAGGCAGCGCCCAGTCCCGAGAACCCGCCACCGACGATGACAGTATCGAAGATCTCGCCGGTATCTTCTGCGTTCTTCATTAAACCGGAACTGAGACCGTCACGAATGAGGTGAGCAGCATCTCTTACAGCACCGGTGTTGCCATTAGCGGTTGCGTAGTCGCCAACACCACCGGGTCCGTTCCACGGGTCATACCCTGGTCCGGATGCTGCCGTGAACCCGGGTGAGAGCAGGGCGGCACCACTACCCACCAGTGTCGCGCCAATAAAATCGCGCCGCGTTATGTTGATATCAAGACCCAGTTCCTGGTCTTGCCGTTTAGTCATGGCAACGATTCACCGCGCTTCAACCATTTTCTTCAGTGTCTCAAGCTCAGCCTGGAACCTTTTACTGTTTTCCTCGAGATATCTGGCTTCCATCTCTGCAGGAATTTCTGCATAGGAGTAGACATCGTAGGTGACCAGGGTTGCTGAGTTAACTTCTTCCAGGTGCCAGGATGCATAACCCATGGTCGCATTCTCGAGTGTCGCCAGTCTGACGGTGCGTCGCTGTCCTGGTACAAATTCGACGTTGTAAATGATGTAAATGGGGGTATCGGGATCATCTGGCATCACTGCGTTGAACTTCATTGCCTCATCATCAACAGGGATAAGCTGAACCCCGGCTTTCCAGTCACCAGGATCAACAATGTAGGGCCAGATCTCTTCCGCATCCGCCTGGATCAAAACACTGTTGTGGGTGACGAGGTCAGCTGCGTGTAATGCAGGTGCAAAAAGCAGCATGGCTGCGATTAGAAGCTTTTTCATTGTTTTTTTTAATCCAGAGTGTTCTTGTGGAATTGGCCGCCTTTCATGATGACGGGCAGGTTGGCGCCGTCTGCAGCCAGCACCGAGATATCTTCAAGCGGGTTGCCATCGACCAGCAGGATGTCGGCGAAACAGCCTTCCGCGATTTCGCCAATGTCTCCTTTCGCGTTCAGGACTACCGCGTTGTTGCCGGTAACCTGTTGCAGGATCTCGAGGTTGCTGAAGACTTCTGATCGAATGTCAAACTCGATGCACTGTTCCTTCTGCAGGTCAGCGCCGATCAGGTCCGTACCAAAACCAACGTGGACACCGGCACTGCGCATATAGTTGAGCCTGTCAACGGCGGTGTCCTTGACCATGTCGAGTTTGTCGAGTGCTTCCTGGGGATAACCCCGGGCCTTGCCCTGTTCGGCGAGTGCTACCATCACCGCAAGAGTCGGGACAATTTTTGTACCGGCCTCTGCGGCCATACGGGCAGTGTCTTCCTCGATCAGTGTGCCGTGCTCGATGCAATGTACACCCAGCTCGATGGCACGTTTCAATGCGCCGTCGGGATGGATATGTGCGGTGCAGTAGCGTTGGTGGTTTTCAACTTCCTCAACAATGGCCAGTACCTCTTCCCTTGCCAGCTGAATCCCGTGCAGGTCGTCAGCGGTGCTTGAGACACCACCAGAACCGGCAAACTTGATAAACGAAGCACCTCGTCTTAACTCCTCCCGGACGGCTTTCCTTACCTGTGGTACACCGTCAACCACCCAGCCAAGACCGTTGGCAAAACAGCAGCCGCAGGACACAACGTCATCGTCATGGGGGTGGAACTGGTGCTGGTGGCGCATATCCAGGTGACCACCCGTTTGCGAGATCCCGCGACCGCAGTAGTAAAGCCGGGGTGCGGTAAACAAACCTTCCTCGATGGCAAGCCAGAGTCCCCAGTCGGCACCCCCCGTATCACGTAGTGTGGTAAATCCACGATCCAGGGCGTCACCCATCATGGCGCGTGCGTGGTGCGGTGTCAGTGTGTTTGGAAAACCCTGCGCTTCAGTGACGTTCAGGCTTAGGGCATATACGTGGACATGGGCATCAATCATGCCGGGCATCAGGACCCGGCCACCGCAATCAAAGACTTTTTCATCGGAAGCCACTGGTTTGTCACTGACGTCTGTAATCCGGTCGCCCAATACGGTGACGTTGACGTCTTTCAGGCCGTCGTCCACGCCATCAAATACCTTGCAGTTGGTAAAAGTAATCATGCTGCAACCCCCAACTCGTTCTTGTGGAACTCGCCGCCCTTCATAATGACCGGGATGTGGGCACCGTCTTCCTCAAGGCAACTGAGGCTCTCAAGGGGATTGCCATCAACGATAATAATGTCGGCAAGAGCCCCCTCGGCGATTTCCCCGATGTCACCTTCAGCTCCAAGAATCTGTGCATTGTTGAGTGTGCACTGCTGCAAAATTTCAAAGTTGCTGAATATGTTGGCCCTGATGCCAAATTCAATACACTGCTGTGGCTGCAGGGCACCGATCAGGTCCGTGCCAAAACCAATATGAACACCGGCCTCTTTCATATGCCCCATGCGTTCCACGGCTTCATCTTTCACCAGTGCCAGTTTTGCGAGTGACTCTTTCGGAAAACCAAAAGCTTCACCATCCCTTGCGAGGGCATCGATCACTGCCATCGTGGGTACGATTTTTGTACCGTGATCGGCTGCCATACGTGCCGTGTCCGGTTCAATCAGCGTGCCGTGTTCGATGCAGTGAACGCCGAGGCGAATGGCTCGTTGCAGGGCTCTGTCAGGGTGAATATGCGCGGTGACATAACTCAGGTGATTTTCACATTCCTCGACGATGGCCCGGATTTCATCTTCGGAGAACTGATTGGCTTCGAGTGGGTCTGCAGTGGTTGAAACTCCACCACTGCCCGTGAACTTGATAAAGGAAGCGCCGCGCCGGAACTCTTCACGCACTACCTTGCGTAATGCGTCGACGCCATCGACGACCATGCCCAGGGGATTCGCATAGCAGCAACCACAAAGAACCAGGTGATCATCAGTCGGGCCGTGATTGTGTTGGTGGCGCATGTCGACATGGCCACCATTCTGTGAGAGCGCGTGCCCGCAATAATAGAGCCTCGGTGAAGTCAGCAGGCCCTGTTGAATGGCCATCCACAAGCCGTAGTCTGCTCCCCCGGTATCGCGGACTGTTGTAAAACCACGATCCAGGATGTCCTCCAGCATATTCGCAGCATGGTGGGCGAGTGTGGTCATCGGCAGGTGTTGCAGCCGGTTCATATTGAGGTCGTAGAAGTAGGCATGAATATGGGCATCAATCATGCCTGGCATCAGCGTTCTGCCACCGCAGTCGACGACATCACCCTGGGTCGGCGGCTCGCCTGATATCTTGGTAATCCTGTCGTCCGAGACGGTAACGTTTACCGGCTGCAGCGAATCGTCGCGACCGTTGAACACATTGGCGTTGGTGAAAGTGAGCATAGCCCTGCCTTATGCGGAGAGTCCTTTAAAAATGACGCGTTACAGAGGTTTGAGCCACAGTAAAAAAGTGGATTTTTGTTGGGGGAAAGACAAAGAGCTGCGTCTTTTAGTACATCAGTTCCCCCAACGAGTCCCTGCAGGAGATAGCTTTTTTACCTCAGGGGCTCTTCTATTTTGCGTAACTACGCGTTTCTCATCACATATTCGGCTGCGGCCAGGTCCTGGGCGGTGTTGCCGAGGCTTTTGTAAACGGTGATATCTTCCGGACTTGTGCGACCCTCGAGATCGCCATTGATAAGTCTTCCCAGTTCACCAACGATATTGTCCGCATCATATTCGCCATTGTTGATTGGAATGATCAGGTCACCGGCTTCTGCAAGGGCAAATTCAGTAATCTCTGTATATACCCGTGATCGCTGGAATACGGCAGGGTCAGCCTCCCGGGTGGTGGGTGAGTGTGCTCCCACGAGGTTTACATGGCAGCCTGGTGAAAGATCTTCACCCAGGACTATCGGGTCTGCGGCGTTGGATACTGCGCAGATAACATCCGCCTGGCGGACGGCTTCTCTGGCGGTAGCGATAGGAATCATCTCAATACCTTCTATTGCATTTCTCTCTGCAAAGGCTGCTGCTTTATCGATACTTGGACCCCAGATAAAGACCCGCTCGATCTTCCGGACTGCACATACGGCTTCCAGATGAGTCACCCCCTGTACGCCATAACCGAGCAGTGCAAGGTTGCTGGCGTCTTCACGTGCAAGTGCCCTGGTGGCTGCCCCGCTTGCTGCAGCGGTCCGAATAGCCGTAACCGACCCCGCCTCAATCAGGGCGGTTGGCGTGCCGTTTTCCCGGTCGAACAGCAGGATATATCCCTGGACCGCTGGCAGGGACCGCTCACCTGGGTTTGCGGGGAAGAGCGAAACGATCTTGGCCCCGAAGACACCGGTTGCTGCGACTTCACCCGGCATCAGGCCAAAGTAGCCGTTGCCGTCTGCCACGGGGTTTATTGCCCGAAGCGGCAGGGTGATCTGGCCTGAAGAGATTGCTGACTGGGTTTCAGCCATCAGGTCAATGCAGACAGGCATGGTCAGTACCTGTTCAACAATGTCGCTTTTAATCACTCGTACAGTCATAGGAGTTGTATATAATGTTGTTGTTTCAGCAAAGATACCGCACATGCAACCAACAGACACCCCGGAAAGCTACCTGAAGCAGGCCTATCTTGCGGAGCTGTCAGGCGAGGTGGTGTTCAGGTGCCTGTCAGAACGCTTTCCTGAAAGAAAGGCGGCGCGGGATCTATTGGCCGATATCGAAAAATAAACAGCAGGCAGCCTTTCAGCTACTGATGCGTTTACCTGTACAGAAGAAGAACAGCAGGCTGCGTTCAGCTATGGCCGTACTGCACTGGATGGTTTACATTTTGAAAGCTGGTCTGGACTGGCTGAAGCGTTCACACCCTACGCGGTAGACGCCCTGGATATGTTTCGCGAGGCGGAAAAGCATGCCCCGCCAGGATTGATGGCGGCATACCGTGAGTTATCAAACCACGAGCAGGCCCTGCTTGATTTCTTTGAGATTGAAGCCCAGGGAAACGATGGTTTCCCCGTACTCAGCGAGTACCTTTCATCGGCGTGATTGAGGTGTCGATAGGCACATTGCGTCTCTAACAGCAGTAATTCGGAATTCTTATGACAAGTTTAAACTCACCACCCTTGCGAGCTGTACAGCGCCTGTCGCCCCAGGACTGGCTGGCTGCTGCGGAAAAAAGGCTGGTCAGTGGCGGTATCGACAGTGTCAAGATTGGCACATTAGCCAAAGATCTTGGCGTTACCCGCGGCAGCTTTTACTGGCATTTCAAGGACCGTGATCACCTGCTTTCCGTCATGCTCGACAGCTGGCATTCCATGAGCCTGCGTACCTTTGATGATCTCCTGCTCGAAGAAGGTTCATCGGGCATGGAAGAGTTTTTGAGATTGGTACACCTGTGGATCGATGAAGAGAATTTTGATGCCGCGTTTGAAGCAGCCATCAGGGATTGGGCCAGGGTTTCCGAAGATGTCGCGGAAGTTGTTAAGGATGTTGACGAAGGTCGAATCAAAGCCATCAAACGCATCTTCCTGGACTTTGGCTACGACGATGATGAAGCGTTTATCCGGGCTCGTATTACGTATTTCCACCAGGTCGGTTATTACACGATCGGTTACAACGAAACAGTGGATCAAAGGATGATGCTCCTGCCGATTTACGTTTACGTGTTGACAGGGAAGCTCAGCCCGGAAGAGATAGCGAAATATCGCTGATCACATGACCAACGTAACCCAGTCAGAGCTGTCTGGCGAGGCAGAATTCGATGTCTCGAAAGGGCAGCTTGCGTGGACTACCTTCCTTCTCTCAGCAGTCAGCCTGTTCAACTACATGGACAGATACGGTATCTCCATCCTGGTTGAGCCGATCAAGGCAGACCTTCAACTTTCTGATACGCAACTGGGTCTTCTGACAGGGTTTGCGTTCTCGCTGACCTATGGCCTTTTTGGCATTCCTCTTGGGCGACTGGCAGATACCGGACACAGGGTTCGACTGCTGGCGGTCTGTCTCGCAATCTGGAGTGCGGCAACTGCTGCCATGGGCGCAGCTAACAACTTTATCCAGCTGGCTATCACGAGGGTTTTTGTTGGCATCGGTGAAGCGGGCGGAACCCCGTCATCAAACTCACTGATTGGTGACTACTATCCGCCGGAAACAAGAGCCAGGGGGCTAAGCCTGTTTACATTTGGGGGAACAATTGGTTCAACAGTTGGCCTGGCCCTGATTGGCATAATCGCGGATCAATTCGGCTGGCGAACTGCGTTTGTCTTTATGGGTGTACCAGGTGTTGTGCTGGCGGTTGTTCTTCTCATGACGGTCAGGGAACCACCGAGAGGGCGTTTTCAGGCAGTTGAGCAGGCACCGAATGTGCACTGGTGGGATGGCGTCAAAGCTGTTCTCAATCGTATGACCATGCGTCACATGATTGCCGGTTACGCCATTTCAGCTTTTGGCAGCCTCGGCATAGGTGCCTGGCAAGCGGCTTTCTTTATTCGCGTTCATGGCCTGACCCTGACCGAAATTGGTACGGCCCTGGGCGTACTGGTAGGCCTGGCTGCAGTAGCCGGTACATTGATTGGCGCAGTGGTGGGTCCCATGATGGTTAAGCGTGATCGTCGCTGGGAACTCTGGTGGCCTGCGACAGCCTACATGATCTGCATCCCGCTTTATGTGGTGGCCTTCATGACCGATCACCTGTGGACGGCCTATGCCATGATTGGTATCGCCAGCATTACGGTTTATACGTGTGTTGGGCTTTTGATGTCCGGCGTGCAGAGTGTATTACCTGCAGACGCCAGGGCCATAGGCATAGCGCTCATTATGTTTGCCGGTGGCCTCTTCGGCGCAGGCATTGGCCCGCTACTGGTTGGGTTCCTCTCTGACTACTGGAGCGCAACTTACGGTGTCGATGGTCTCAGGTACGCAATCGTTGTCGGTATCGGTTTCATTTTCTGGGGTGTGCTGCACTTCTTCTTCGCCTCAAAATACTACCTGGACGATCTCGTCAGCTAAACCTGATTGAGCCAACTAACTGGCCTGGCCGTACCTCTCCCGGAAGTGGGCGATCAGCGCCGTTGTTTCCAAAGGGCTGCCCGTCGCGTTTTCGACAAGGTCACCCGCCGAATGGAATGAAGCATGCTGGTGCACATTCTCTTTCAGCCAGTCCATCCAGGGGGCAAATTCCCCCTCGGCCAGTGCAGGAAGCAGATCATCTTTCGATCGCCTGGCAGCATCGAAAAATTGAGCTGCCTTCAGTGCTCCCAAGAGGTAGGTCGGGAAGTAACCAATGAATCCCATGGACCAATGAACGTCCTGCAGGCATCCCTCGGACTGCGTAGGTGGCCTGATACCCAGGAGTCTTTCCATTTCGTTATCCCAGGCTTCCGGGATATCGGCAATGGCGAGGTCACCGCCAAGTATCCGCTGTTCCAGGTTGTAACGCAGAATGACGTGAAGGGGGTAAGTCACTTCATCGGCCTTGATGCGGATAAAACTGGGTTGAACCCTGCGATAATGCGCCATCAGGTTCTCGTCGGTCCAGGCATCACCAGAGACAGAAAACGCCTCGCGCAACCTGGGAAAGAGCCAGGCAAGAAACTCCTCGCTTCGGCAGGCCATCATTTCAACGCCAAGAGACTGGCTTTCATGGGTGCTGCCACCCCGGTACAAGCCAACAGGCTGGTAGGCGTAGTCGTTTTTGGGCAGGTTCAGTTCATACATGCCATGACCGCATTCATGGAATGCCGCCATCATGGTGAACATGACATTGTCGGGGTCATAGTGTGTGGTGATTCGTGGATCACCAGGTGAACCCGCCATGGCAAACGGGTGCTCAGTGTGGTCAAGGCGACCATCCTCGGGCCAGCCGATGCGCTGGATTACGGTACGAATAAAACTGTCCTGCAGATCTGTACTGACGGTTCCCAGGGGGATTGGGTCGGCTTGCCGCCCGCTGACTTCCTGGACGAAGTCAGGCAGGAAGGCTTCAAGTTCTCCAAACAACCGGTCAATCTCGGTGGTGCTGCTACCGGGGTCGTGTTCATCCAGCAGGGCATCGTAAAGACCCAGGCCAAGTGCTTCTGATATTGCATGGGCGATTTCTATCTGCAGTTTGAATACTGATTCAAGATGTGGAAGGAATGAAGCGAAGTCATTTTCAGCCTTTGCCCTGACCCAGGCCATCCCGGCGTCATTCTGAGCCCTGGCAAAAGCGACTGCTGTATCACCCTTCACGGCATGTGCATGCACGTTCAGACGTTTCATTTCGCGGACATTGGCCCGCTGCCAGTCATCAAGCTCATTGTGTTCCTGTTCGGCACTGGCAATAAGCCCGACCA
This sequence comes from Candidatus Allofontibacter communis, assembly GCA_964220205.1. Classification (GTDB taxonomy): domain Bacteria; phylum Pseudomonadota; class Gammaproteobacteria; order Pseudomonadales; family Azotimanducaceae; genus UBA9659. The sequence continues at coordinate 20,606 of CAXPUI010000503.1, forward strand.
GTTCAGGGCTGGTACTCTTCTCATGGATCACGTTGGTCAGGGCACCCATTTGCTCACCGCGACCGCCGGATGCGGAGGCAGGCATTTTTGTTTTTGAATCCCAAAAAAGCTGGACGCCAACAGCCTGGAGTTTCTGTATCTCGGCGAATTTTGCCGACGCCTGTTCGTAAGCCGTCATCTTGATTCCTCTTTCTAGGAAATGGCGTCGTCTTTCTGGTGCCTCGCAGCGATCATAAAATGAACAAACGACCAGAGGAAAATGGAGAGGGAAAAGACCATGGACCATCGCAGGCCATCAACACCCAGCGAAGGGGTCATCAGGTCAGAGCCATAGCCTATCAGGAATGGTCCCAATCCCTGGCCAAGGATGGCTGAAGTAAACATGACAAAGGCCACGGCGGTGGCCCGTTGTCTTGGTTCAGCCACCGTTTGCACGCTTGCCATACCCGGTCCGATACTTGAGCCGGTAACAAATGAAGCAACAAAGACAACTGTAAATGCAGCGGTGATATTGGGTGTCAGGAAGACAAAGGCAAAGAGGGGGATCGACAGGACGTAGGCGTAGGCCGGCCACCAGACTTCCCAGCGGCGATCCCGTTCAATTAATTTGGTTGCGTAGACGGCACCGATAAAGGTCCCGATAACACCGCCGATGCCACTGGTTATACCAACCCACCAGCCGACTTCCGTCAGTGACATCTCGTGAACACGGACGAAGAAGGTGGGTTTCCAGCCGTTGATACCATAAACACCAAAAAGTCCGACAGAGTAGGCGATCAGGATGTGGACAAAGGTCTTGCGACCAAGCAGGGCCTTTGCTGCGGTCATGAAAGACTCGGGCTCAGGCTCCGGTTCTGTTGAATAATTCCCGCGGGGCGGATCCTTCAAGGTCATCTTCGCGATAACAGCGATCACAACGCCGGGAATACCGATCAGGAAAAAGGCCATGCGCCAGCCCCACTGGTCCGCAATCCAGCCTGCCGCAATAAATCCTGCCATCACGCCCACAGCGCCACCAGTCTGGAAAATGCCGAGCGCAAGTGCGCGTTTTTCCGGGGGCACATAATCCGATAGCAGACTGTGGCTGGTGGGTACGCAACCGGCTTCTCCAACACCAACCCCCATGCGCGCCAACAACATGTGGACGAAGTTCTGGGCTAGCCCGCAGGCGGCTGTCATGGCACTCCACAGCGCCATGCAGACAGAAAGAATCGTGACCCTGGATTTACGGTCTGCCAGGCGGGCGATAGGGATGCCGAATGTTGCGTAGAAAGCTGCAAAGGCAAAACCGGTTAGCAGGCCGAGCTGCGCGTCGGAAAAACCCAGTTCGTCCTTGATGGGTTGCAGCAGCATCGAGAGCACCATGCGGTCGAGGTAGTTGAAGAAGGCAACCACCGCGAGCATGAACAGGACGTAGTTCAGGTAGGCTTTAGACGGGACAAGTTTGGCTTGTAATTTTTCTTGTTGATTCATGCTCATATAGACGTCTGGCACAGCTTGTGACCACAATCATACTGTGGAAACGCCTTTTGAGGTGCGTCCATATAATCAATAAGAAGTAGCGTCTTTGCCCGATGTCACCACACCACACCAGCCGTTATCTCACTTTTGTTGTTGCCGCCCTGTTTCTGGTGAACTTTGTTAACTACATGGACCGCATGGTGTTGTCGGTAGTCATCGAACCCATCAAGGCCGAACTTGGACTGAGTGACACCCAGATTGGCCTGCTAACCGGGCTCGCCTTTGCGATCTTTTACGGAACCGCGGGTCTCTTTATTGCGTGGCTGGCCGATCGTTTCAATCGCAAGCTGATTCTCACAGTCAGTATGCTCGCGTGGAGTGTCATGACTGCCATTACAGGGCTGGCACAGAACTTCTGGCACCTGTTTATGGCGCGAATCGGTGTTGGTGTTGGTGAATCCGGCGCTATTCCCACATCCCATTCGCTGATTGGTGATTATTTCACCACAGAGCAGCGTTCGGCTGTACTCGCGATTTTCACCAGCGGTGCAACCATTGGTCTCACCGCAGGCCTGACATTGGGCGGCTATGTGGCAGAGAACTATGGCTGGCGCTGGAGTTTCGTTGCGGCCGCTGTAGTTGGACTGCCGGTCATCCTTCTGGTTGCCGTTGGTTTGAAAGAACCGGAAAGAGGGCAGGCCGATGGCATCAAGGCAGAAGCAGCGCCACCATTTCTTGATGTCCTGAAGCGCCTGTTAAGCATCCGATCATACAGGCACCTTGTGATCACAAGTGCACTAGGCAACCTTGCCATGTTTGGTGTAATCCAGTGGATGCCAGCTTATCTCATCCGGCAGTTTGGGCTGGGTGTCGCTGAAGTCGGCTTCTATTTTGGCGTGGCTCTGGGATTGGGAGCAGCCGGAGGCGCAATCGTCGGTGGATTTGTCGCCAACTTCCTGGTGAAACGTAACTTCATGTGGCTTGTCTGGCTGCCGTTGATTTCGGTGGTGAGCGTATTCCCCCTTTACGAACTGGCGATATTTGCACCGTCAGCGACCGTCAGCCTGGCCCTGATTATGCTGGTTAATGTCCTGGGTGGTATTTCATTCGGTCCACTGCTGACTGCCACGCAGACCGTCGTGTTGCCTAACATGCGTGCCAGTGCGTCTGCGTTCGTCGGCTTTACTTCCAGCGTTATTGGCGTGGGTGGTGGTCCGCTCCTGGTCGGTATCCTCAGCGACTACTTCTCACCAACCTATGGTTCAGCGGTTGGTCTGCAGTACGCCCTGGCGATTGCCGTGGCCGTCACACTTTGGAGCCTGGTGCACTATTTTCTCCTGATTAAATCCTACCCAGGTGACCGCCTGGACATCCAACCCAGCACCTGAAAAGGAGAAAAACTCAAAAAAAGCAGAAAAAAGCCCAAAAAACTCACAATACATGGGTGTATTGTTTCCATGCATTAGTGTATTGTCATCTGACCGCGCCAATAGGAGAGACCTAGTGGGTAACCTGGCAGCAGTCAAATCAGCCATTCGAAACGAGCTGGTAGTAAATAACTTCAATGAATACAGGGGGCAGTTGAAGGGGTTTTTCATGCGCTCTGTCGATGAGACAGAAGCGGAAGACCTGATTCAGGAACTCTTCATTCGACTAATCCGACAGGTGGACAAGGTGCCACCCGACAATCCACGCGGCTTTCTGCTTGCTGCAGCGACGAACCTGCTTCGTGATCGCTGGCGACGTCGTGCCGTACGCAAGCTTGACCAGATGGACTGCATAGACGACTTCATCTATGAACTTGAAGATGCCTATGAGTTTGAACCATCGCTCTGGTATGAACAGATTGAAAAACTTGAGCAACTCGATGCCGCCCTGTCAGGGGTCGGACCGAAGGTTGCCAGCGCCTTTTCCCGCCATCGTGTTGAAGGCAGTTCTTATGCCGAGATTGCGGAAGATATGGGTGTTTCTGTGAGTATGGTGGAAAAATATATCTCCAGCGCGCTGGTCGTCCTCAGAGAACGGCACGCAGAGCTGCAAATCGCTTAAACCTCGACACATTTTCGGAGGTGAAAAATGTTGAATGATCGATCCGTGAGCCTGGCGCTCAGGGTGTTTGATGCTGTCAATCGTGAAATTGACAGTAACTTTTACTCCAAGATTATGGCTGGCAGGCCGCTCGAACGCCTGCCGGAAATTAACGAGGCAGATACCAAGGAACGTGGTGAACGCGCGGACAAGTACCTGGGCCTGATCGAAGACGTCGAACTGGAAGCCCTGCCACACGATATGGCGATCTCCATACTGGTTGCGAAGCAGGAGTTCCAGAAGCAGAGCACACTCGGTAAACACTACTGGCACGTTCACGATCTCGCCGGTGCCTTCCCGGGTATGTTTTCCATGACCGCCTATTCCGGCGGATTTGTTTTGAACGCGATTCACCAGGCCTGCGCCATTCAACCTTTTGAATACAGCGGAGACCTTGATCGCTATCTTGGCATCGTCGAGGACTATGGTCGCCTGATTACCCAGATGCTTGAACGAACCCGTGGTCAGGCCGAAAGAGGTATCCGGATCAACAAGCCGCAATTGGCCCAGGCCCGGGTTATGCTCGGTGGCATGGGCCAGGTTGCCGGTAGTGCGCTGCTCGTTGACTCTGACCGGATTGCCGGTGTCGAGGGTGCAGACAGTTTTGCTGACGAAGTGGAAAGACGACTTAACAAGTCAGTGTTGCCAGCCTTCGATGCACTAACGGGGTACCTCGACAGTGATTACGAAGCAGAAGCACCGGATAACGTGGGACTTTGTTCAGTACCGGGTGGTAAGGAAGTTTATGAGGCCCTGATCCCACTGCACCTGACCATGCAGATGTCTGCCCAGGAAGTTCATGATGCGGGTCATGAGCGTATGGCACGTATCAAGGCCCGCATGGCTGAACTACGTGAAATCATGGGTGAAGGTACCGAGGCTGAGTTCCACAAGAAGCTTAAAGTCGACAAGGAGTTTATAGCAGAGTCTCCGGAACAGGTTGAAGACAACTACAACAAGTATCTTCGTCGCATCGAACCAGAGATGCTGAACTATTTTAACGAATTGGTTGAAGCGCCATATGCGCCGAAGGTGCTGCCGGCGGAACTGGCGGAATCGATGACTTTTGGTTACTACGATGCGCCACGACCCGGCAAGCCTGAAGGTTATTACCTGTTTAATGCCAACAAGCTTGAAGAAAAGTCCCAGGCCTGGGCAGGTGCACTGATCTACCATGAGCTGATTCCCGGTCATCACTTCCAGCTGTCCAAGGTCAAGGAAAGTAAAGACCTGACGGGTTTCCGTAACAAGGTGATGTTCACCTCGTATGCAGAAGGGTGGGCCGAGTATGCGGCTACCCTCGCCGGTGAAATGGGCATGTACGACGATCCCATGGATGAATACGGCCGCTGCATCTCGGATTCGTTCCTGACCAGCCGCCTGGTTGTCGATACCGGCATGAATGCATTTGACTGGTCTTTGCAGGAAGCACGGGACTACATGACGGAAAACACCTTCTTCAGCGAATTTGAGATCAACAGCGAAACGCTGCGTTACTCAAGCGATATTCCCGGGCAGGCATTGGCCTACAAGCTGGGTGATACCAAGATCCTGAACCTGCGGCAGAAAGCCCAGCATGCACTGGGTGACAAGTTCAGCCTGAAAGATTTCCATGATGTTGTGCTTGATGTGGGCTCCATCCCGCTGACGGCGCTGGAATGGCACGTCGACCAGTACATCGCTGAAGCGTCGTGAAAACCTTAAGGTTTGTCTTCCTGGCGCTTGCGTTTGTCCTCGCAGGCTGCAGCGACAACGAGCAGACGGTACCACTGACAAAACAACGTGATTTCTCCGCCGAACTGTTGGCACTGACCAACACGCACATGGCGGAACTGACCGAAGAGCAGCCCTACCTGCAGATGCTGGCGGGTAAAAAAGTCGAGAAGATGGCTGACCTGAGTCATGCGGCGACACTGAGGAATGTTGAGAAGGCTAATGCGAAGCTGACAGAACTCGCATCAATTGACAGGCAGCAACTCAGCCATGATGACCAGCTTACCTACGATATGTTTGAAGGCATCCTGCGACAGACGGTAGAAGGGGAAAAGTACTACTGGTACAAGTTTAACGTCACTCCTTATGCAGCAGGTTCCACATTCAGCAGCCTGGTACCCGGAGTCCTTGCCTCAGCAACTTTTGAGAACGCAGACGACGTTGACCGTTACCTGGGTTTCCTTGAAGACATTGGCCGTTACATCGAGGATGACCTGGTTCGTCTGAAAGGGCAGGAGGAGCGAGGCATCCTGTTGCCCAAAGCTGCTCTAGCCGGAGCTCACCAGACTTTTGAAGGTATCAGCCAGTCGATCAGCAGCATGGCCACTGTTGCGGAGGCGCGCCTGGCAGGACTTGATGAAGTTGAGCGGGCGTCGCTAAAAACGGGTGTTGAAACCGTTGTAACCGGGCGCATCAGATCGGCCGTGGATGAATTGCTGGCTTACCTTGGTGAGGATTACCGGGAAAGGGCACCCAAGGCAGTTGGTCTTGGACAATATCCTGGCGGGTTGGAAGCCTACCAGTTTGCTATTCGTCAGCAGACCACCCTGGATCTGCCGCCAGAGGAGATTCATCGACGCGGCCTCGCATATATGGCTGAGATTCAGGCCGAAATGGCTGAAATTCGCGACCAGATGGAGTTCGAAGGCAGCCAGGCCGAGTTTCATGAACAGATGCGTAGTGATCCGCGTTTCTATGCTGCTACCCCGGAAGAGGTCGCGGAACGGTACATGGCCTACGTTCGTCGTATTGAGCCACATATTGCCGACTATTTTTCTGTACTGCCGAAGGCAGCCTATGGCGTGAAGCGGCTCGACCCGGCTGCTGAGCCAGGTATGACTTTTGGTTACTACCAGATGCCGAGTCCGAGTGAACCTGTTGGTTACTACCGTTTCAATGGTTAAAAACTGGATGAGCGACCCATGGTATGGACCGCGGCACTGGTTTATCACGAACTGGTTCCTGGTCACCATTTTCATATCGCGCTGCAGAATGAGAATGAAGCATTTTCACCTTTTCGCAGGAACACGGCATTCATGTACGTCGCCTTTACGGAGGGCTGGGCAAACTATGCTGCCAGCCTGTCCTACGAGATGGGCATCATGGACGACCCCTACGATCGTTATGGCTGGTTGCTGTTCAATGCGTTCCTTGCCAACCGGCTTGTCGTCGACACGGGCATGAATGCCATGGGCTGGTCACTTGAGGAAGCCCGCGAGTATATGACTGCGAATACCTTTTCCGGCGCAGACGAGGTCAAAACAGAAACGCTGCGTTATTCGACTGATATGCCCGCGCAGGCGCTGGCCTACAAATTAGGCTACGAGAAGATCCGGGAGATTCGTGCGACCCAGGAGAAGAAACTGGGCGATGCATTTGATATCAAGAAGTTTCATGCCGCTACAGTTGGCAGCGGCGCCATGCCTATGGCGCTGCTCGAAAAACACGTCGACTTGTTTATGAAGGGGACGAAGACCTGGTAGACACCCATTACCTCAATTGAAAGGATCGATTATGTTCGTACGAGTAACGTTGATGATAGGCAGTTTTTTTGTGGCTACTTCGCTTCTTGGTGCCGAGCCAGGAGAAGAAACTGCTGAACTCTCCAAAGCCTATGGTGTGCAGATTCCAGAACAGGCACCGGATCGTCGCACCGGTGAAGGTAACGGTCCCTTTCCGCGATTGGTGATCGATGGCGCCATGCTGGTTGACGGACTGGGTTCGCCCCCTCGTGGCCCTGTTAGTATCGTCATCGAAGAAGACATCATCACCTCGATTCATAATAGCGCGCCGAAATCGGTGCAGGGTGAAGAGCGTATCGATGCCACTGGCATGACAGTATTGCCTGGTTTCATTGATGCGCACGCTCATGTAGGTTATCCCCCACAGGGTTTAAGCGGTCCGGTCACACCACCAGAGTACGTCTTTAAACTCTGGTTAGCCCATGGCATCACAACGGTACGCGATGTCGGTTCCATCATGGGGCTCGGTTGGACAGTGGATCATGCCAGGCGCAGTGAGAGCAACAGTATCGTTGCCCCACGAATTATCCCTTATGCCATATTCCCTGGGACCATAATTACCGACGCAGATGCTGCCAAGGTCTGGGTGAGAGCTGTTAAGAAAAAGGGGGCTTTAGGCGTCAAGCTTCGTGGCGGTACTAAAGCAGCGTTGACGGCCGTCTATGAGGAAACTGCCAGGCTGCAGATGGGAACCGCAAACCATCACGACCAGAACGGGGTCTATCACATGAATGTTCTGGACAGTGCACGGTTGGGGTTGGATAGCATGGAGCACTGGTATGGTCTGCCTGAAGCCATGTTTACTGATCGAACCATCCAGGATTACCCACCCGACTACAACTACTCAGATGAGCAGTGGCGGTTCGGTGAAGCCGGTAACCTCTGGCTTCAGGCAGCGCCGCCTGGCTCCGATACCTGGGAGGCCACGATCCGGGAACTGCATGAACTGGATTTCACCTTGGTACCGACTTTCACGATTTATGAAGCGAATCGTGATGTGATGCGCGCCCGCCGTGCCGAGTGGCATGATGATTATACGTGGCCAGCACTAGAGCGATTTTTTCAACCCGATCCGCGCTTGCATGGTTCCTATCACTTTGACTGGACAACCACTTATGAAGTTGCATGGCGGAACAACTTTGCTCGCTGGATGCAGTTTGTGAACGACTACAAGAATGCCGGTGGCAGGGTTGCGGCTGGCTCCGATGCGGGTTTCATCTTTAAGTTATACGGTTTTGCGTACATTCGTGAACTGGAACTCCTACAGGAAGCTGGTTTCCATCCGTTAGAGGTTATTCAGGCGGCGACGTTGAATGGTGCTGAGTTGCTTGGTATGGACGACCAGATCGGTGCCATCACAAATGGTAGACAGGCAGATCTGGTGCTAGTGAAAGGCAATCCGGTCGCGAACCTCAAGCTGCTTTACGGTACAGGCCACATGTATCTTGACCGGGAAGCTGGTGAGGTGACTCGTGTTGGTGGTGTCAGCCATGTTGTTAAATCAGGCATTGTCTACGATGCAAAGCAATTGTTAGCTGATGTTAGAGCGATGGTTCGAGAAGCCAAAGATGCAGAGGAAAGTGAAACAGTGACCGCGGTACTCGAAACGACACTTGGTGACATTGAAGTCGAAGTTTTTGTTGATCAAGCCCCTCATTCCGCTGGCAGCTTTCTCGAGTTTCTGGATAGCGGACGTTACAAGGACGGAGGCTTTTATCGTGTCGTCAGACCAGACAATGACAATGGCGACCCAGCGATCAGTGTCATCCAAGGCGGTTTACTAGATACAACAGAGCTTCAAGCAGAAGATCTTGTTCCCCATGAGACGACAGACCAAACCGGTATCAAGCACACGGACGGTGTACTTTCACTTGCACGTAGAGATCCAGGTACGGGAAGCGGTGGGATCTTCTTTATCTGTGTCGGCGATCAACCTTCATTGGATTACGGTGGCAAACGTAACGGGGACGGTCAGGGATTCGCATCGTTTGGTCGTGTGGTGTCAGGGATGGATGTTGTTAGAGAGATCAATGCGATCAAGGAAACACGTGCTGTGGATGATCCCTATATGCGAAATCAGATTCTTGTGGAACCTGTTGTCATCAAGAACGCATATCGTAAAGATGATTGAGAAGGAATACAGACAAGAGAATTGGTGGGGCTAGCGAACTTGAGGCGGGAGATCACGGAGTGCCAGGTTAGTGCTGTCTATAACTTCCTTCATGGCTGGGTAGGTGGACGT
>CAXPUI010000504.1:0-3207 GCA_964220205.1 Candidatus Allofontibacter communis
CTGCGGTCGGGCCGGGGTGGGCGCTGACAGTGTCCCCGGACGCTGCGGGACCGGAGCTGGGTAACTTCTATGATCATGGGCACCAGTACATCCGTCGTTCCCTGACACTTGTTCCGGATGAGCTGAACCGGTTCTGGAGTCTCATGAATTCCCTCTACATGGCGAACCCGGCAGTGGACGAACTCGAGGGAGTTGATCGTGCAATTTCGCGAGCACAGATCGAGTTTATTGCGACGCGGGTGTCTGCCTACCTGGATTGCTTTTACTGAACCACCAGTCATGCGATGCGGCTCAGTATGAGCGGCACTTACACCGGACATGATTATACGCTGGAGGCTGCTGTCGGGCATGAAACGGGCGACGGAGGGGTCCCCCACGGCAGCCTGCTGAATGACTTTGTTGCTGCGGTTTGCCTGCGGGATGAGAGTATGACGTTGCAGACGCGTCAGGACATCCGACGCGAGCTTGGGGATGCTGCCCTCGTTGATATTTCGGCCGTGATGGCCGCTTTCAATGGCTACCCTCGTGCGGCCGATGGTACCGGCATACCGTTGGAGGACTACAAGGAAGAGGCGACCAGAAGTATGAGGTCAGCGCTTGGTCTCGATGCCCTGAATCAGGCAGGGTGAACTGAGCGCTTGTCGATGCCCGATTGCTCTGTCCCTAGTAGTCCAGCCTGTAGGTATCGCCATCCCTGACGATCTTGCCGGCCGTCGGTCCGGCAAAGTGCGTACCGATGACCAGTACCGGTCGATCAGCATATCTCGCCAGGAACTGGTCACGGGTCTCCGCAGATTGTGATGCATCAACGTCGGCAGTACTTGACCAGTTGGGATGCTTGATCTGGCAGGGATGATGGATCATGTCGCCGGTAATGATCGCCTCCTCGTCGCGGGAGGTAATGTGAATACTGACGTGGCCGGGTGTATGTCCGGGCGTTGGCTCGAGGACAATTTCATCATTCACCTGGTGGGTGGATTCGACGAGCGTTGCAAGACCGGCATCGAAAATCGGTTGTACAGAGTCTTCAATCACCGGACCGTATTCCTGTTCTTCCTCGCGCCAGTGAGCCCATTCTTCCCTTGCATACAGGTAACGGGCATTACTGAATGTCGGCTGCCACCGGTTATCGACCAGGCGTGTATTCCACCCGACATGATCTACATGCATGTGGGTGCACAGCACGGTGTCGAACTGTTCGGTGGTAAAACCTGCTGAAGCGAGTTTTTCGAGATAGTCGCCCTGCATCTTGTTCCATCGAGGATAAGTTCTTTCCTTGTCGTTGCCGATGCAGGTGTCTACCATGATGGTCTGTCCCTGGGACTCGATGATAAGGGAGTGCATGCTGAGGACCAGTTTTGACTGGTCATCAACAAACGGGGTTATCCAGGGAATGGCCTGCATTTCTGCAGGGGTGGCCTGCGGCAGGAGATGGGGACCCAGGCTGGCGGTTGTCAGCTCGACAATCTGGGTGATGGTAACGTCACCGACCTGCCACGTCAGCATGACCTGCTCCTTTCAATATTTGCTCTGTTAGTCCCGAGCTTTCTTCAACTGATCGACAACCGTCATTTCGGGCTGTCGGGAATGATCTCGTCCCAGGGCATTTTCCGGTGGCTGGGTGTCAGAACGGCCCGGTATCATCGCCGGTTCAGAATAGTAGCCAAGAGCGTAGTTTCCCATGGTATAGCCCAGCAAATCAGTCAGTTCAGTCGAAAAATGCCGGGCAATGTCGGGTGGGCAAGACAGCATCATGTTTTCTTCAGTGCGAAGCCAACCCAGGCAGTAGGTGATGTTCATCCCCACGCGTGACGCGGCACTGCGATTTTCGCCACCACCGTGGATGACTGTGCCGGTATAAAGCAGCACCGACCCTTTGGTCATCACTGCCTGCACTGAGTCGTCCCGGTGGCCGAGTTGCTTCATCGGCCATGTCTGGCTGCCAGGTATGATATGGGTCGCACCGTTGGTTTCGTCGAAGTCCGTGAGTGCCCAGATCGTATTGAGCTGCGGTTCCACCTCCTGCGGGAGATACAGGCCCCAGGCCAGCCGGTCCCGATGCAAGGGCTGAGCTTTCTGCCCCGGCATGATGTCAATAATCTGGCTCAGGTGGAGTTGTATGCGATCGCATTGGGGGCCGAGAAAACTATTCGCGAGGTCAAGTATTGTCTTGTGCATGGTGATATCACGGCAGGCTGCGCTTCTGGCAATGAGCGCGCCCACTCGTTTGGTATTGAACCCGCCGAACTTGTCTTTGCCGGTCTCGCTGTTTTCGATGTAAGGGCCCATGTCGGACAGGACTTGATCAACCTGCGCAGTGTCGAGCACATCTTTCAGGATGCACGCGCCGTCACGATGAACAGCATCGAGGATGATGTCGAGTGGAGAATCTGCCTTAAGCGTCTGTAGCGTCATGGTGATATCCTGCTTTGCTGAGTGTCGGATACTCTCGATTGACTGGGTTAAAGGAAACTGGCCCAGACATCCAGTGGCTCCCTGTCGGAATAGAGACTGTTTACCGCTTCATTGTCATCCTTGTAGCCGATAGCCATGCCACAGAATAGCATCAATTCGTCTCCCGGATTGATAAAGCTCCTGACCGCGTTGGAGCGGGCGGCCCAGGCTTCCTGCGGACAGGTCGAAAGACCCGCTTCCTGAGCCAGCAGCATGAACGTCTGCAGAAACATGCCAAGATCCGACCATTGGGGTGGCCCCATGTCTCGATCCACATAGCAGAAGAAGCCTGTCGGGGCGCCGAAAAACTCAAAATTGCGGGCCAGATTACCCAGCCTGCCAGCCTTGTCTTCTCTTGGGATACCCAGGAGCCCATACATGTCCTCTCCGACCTTGAACCGGGAGTCGCGGTAGGGCGACTTGAGTTCTGCCGGATAACTCGGGTATTCCGGCTCTTTCTGGAAGTCTGAAGGGGCCACGTGTTCCAGAAACGACGGCATGGTACCGGAGGTGATGACGAAAACGCGCCAGGGTTGAAGGTTGCCACCTGATGGCGCACGGGCTGACTGTTCCAGCAGGTCTTTTACGAGGTCGTCGTCGACTGGCTGGTCAGTGAAGCGCCTGATCGTGGTCCTGGCGGCTACGGCTTGCGAAACATTCATGCATGAACTCCTGTTTACGACTGGTTTTCCGTGAGGTCGGGCGCGTGGTGAGCGGGCATGGAGGCTTGGCCTTCCGCTTCCTCTGACATCG
>CAXPUI010000505.1:0-3309 GCA_964220205.1 Candidatus Allofontibacter communis
CTTGTGATCAATGGCTCAACTGAGTCCTCGAAAATTTCGGCAAGATAAAGCTCATCGGTCATTGGAAAACTGTCAGGTAAGCCGGCAGTAAGAGGGTGCTCACCGAGCACTCGCAGTTGATGGTTTACCTTGTGCCGGTATCCGCTGTCCGGTCTCCGGGTCCCCCGCAGTTGATCCGCTGCATAGAGGAAACGTACCCCGACAATTTCCGAATATTCTTCACAGGCTGGCCAGCCTGCGAGCGCGTGATGCAGAAACACCATGCCCTGTCCGCTTTCCAGCAGGCTCAGGAAGCCCTGTTTATATTCCGGCGTGGGATCGGTGAAACGCGGACCTTCCGAACCGAATCCGACGCCGGGCATGTCATACATGACGAAGGCGTCGTAGTCCCCGGCGTGTGACGGGTCAAAGAAAACCTGTGCAGCCGGGTGTTCAACGTGCGTCCAGTCGACGTTGATATTATCGAAAATTTCAAAGAAGGCGTTTCGGTCGAAGGGATGACCCTTCGTGACGAGAAGGATATTGGGCGTGCTCACGTTGCTAAAAACCGAATAAAGCGGGTAGTATGAAATTACTGTCGACGGATCGCAATTCCTTAATATGAAAGCTGAAAATGTAAGGGTTACCTACAAAACCTGGCAACAGACCAAGAGTGAAAACACCAGGGCTGCCATTCTTGATGCGACGCTGGATTGTTTCTACGAGCTGGGTTACGGCAATACGACGACAGAAAAAGTGGCGAAACAGGCGGGGGTTTCACGCGGAGCCATGCTCCATCACTTTCCTTCGAGGAAAACCCTGATCCGCGCCGCGGTCATGCATCTGAACCAGAAACGCCTGTGGCTTTATGAGGAAACAGAACGCAGGGTAAACGAAAATGCACGACACACCAGGATTGGTGACGGCATCGATGCGTTCTGGGATCAGTTGAAGAGCCCCTTGTTTACAGTCTTTCACGAACTGTGCGTTGCGGCCAGAACAGATGAGGATCTTCGCGACGTAATGACAACCGCTCGCAAGGGCATTGATCAGTCCTGGCGCAGGGTTACCGCTAACCTGTTTCCTGATCTTGCCCTCTCAGATGAGTGGTTGACGGGTAATCTCGTGACACTTTACCTCCTGGAAGGCATGGCTATGCGAGGTGACGCTCATGGCCAGATACCCGGTGTTATCCTGCCCTGGCTTAAGAATCAGCTCCTGGAGATGTTCGATGACGTACGCGAGGTAGAGCGAGCAACCGCCAGGCAATCCGACGATGGTGACTGACAGTTCTGCCGATGAACTGTGCATCAGGTCGCTGGTGGCGACGTACGCTGAGGCAGTGAACCGCTATGATGCGGTTCGGTGGGCTGATACCTGGTCGATAGATGGGGTCTGGGAAGTCGCCGGTCTGACATTAGAGGGCAGGGAGGCGGTGTTGGACTTCTGGCACAAAGCGATGGGGGGCTTTGAGTTTGCCCTCCAGTTGGTTTACCAGGGTACCGTCGAAGTCAGCGGCGATCACGCGACAGGTCGATGGTACCTGGCGGAAACCTTAAGACCAGAAGGTGCTGACCATGATCGGTCTACCATCGGGTGCTACATGGATCATTACATCAGGGAGGACAGCGCCTGGCGCTTTGCCAGGCGCACCTATCGAGTTCTCTACAGCGGAGAAATCCCTCCGGGGATCTATACGCCGCTGCCAGAGACTAGCTAACCACCGATATTCATCGACTGTGAGATAACGGCAAATCCATCCGTTGCTTCCAGTCGTTTGCCCACAACTTCCTGATATTCCGGTGAGTTATACCAGGCCTTGGCAGCATCGGTATCTGCAAATTTCAGGACCACGGTCTGGGGACCTGGCGCGGTGCCTTCGACGGATTCAGCGGCAACGTCGAATATCACGACTTCTCCACCGTACTGGGCGACAGCAGGACCAGCGCCTTTCTGATACTCGGCGTAAAGGCCTGGATTGTTAACGGTGTACTGGGCGACAAAATAAGCTGCCATAATCTTTCCTCCACATGTGGTTTTGTTCGTGCAAGGAGTGTGGCACAAATGCCACGCTCCTTGGAAGGCCGTTTCAAGAATCTGAGAAATGGGTCCCTGGTGCATAGTATCGCTGGTGCCAGATGCCGTTGGCGGGTTCGCCGTCCAGAGGCATACGCCAGCTCTTAACGGTGCTCCCCGTTAACGGTACACGCCACAGCGCTCTCTCCTGGTCGATCGTGTTCTGCACATAGGCTTCCGCTGCATCAGCAGGCACGTATCGGCCGGCTATCTGGCGATAGAGATCTCGCCAGACATCGTCTTCTCCCAGGTCGTGAATCAGTTCCGCCTGTCCCTCGATAATCACCTTGCGATAGGGCAGGTCCTGTTCATCAATACAAAGACCAATACGCGAATCCTGGCGCAGGCAGCCAAGCCACTCTGATTGGGCTCTTGGGGTGAAATAAATCGCGTTCTCGTGATGAATAAACCATATGGGGGTAATCAGCGGGCTACCGTCGGCTCGAAGGCAGGCTATTCTCATTAGGATGCCCGGCGTCGACAGAAATTCCGTTTGCTCACTTGCAGTCAGTTTTGGCATGTTGGTCTCTTGTCTTTAAAGTGCTCTATAGTATGTGACTTTAAGGAGAGCACAATGATTTCTTCCGAGGCAAGCTGGGATCAACACATTACAGATTGCCGTTGGGCAACGCTGACCACACTCAGAAAAAACGGCAGCCCTGTCTCCTCGATTGTTGCCTACGCGAGGGATGGCGATGAACTGGTGGTCAGTACACCACGCCCGACGTTCAAAGTGCAGTGCATCAGTCACAATTCCATGGTCAACCTGTGCGCGTTCAACAATGCCGAACCCTTTAATTATGTCTCGATCGAGGGCAGGGCGATTATTGAGCAGGAAGAGCTGGTAAGAACGACCCGGCTTGTTTTCGCCAATATAGAAGGTACCGGATATGGAGAGCCTGAGGACCTGGAGGCCTGGTTGCGCGATGACGAACGCGTCATTTTGCGGATCATACCGGAGCGGGTTTTCGGGGTAATCAGGTGATAAGATCGGTCGGAAGCCTCGCGGCTTACAGCCATCGTGTCAGTTCAGATATAAGGGAATAGATCGTGGAGGAACGAAGAGCATGCTGAAGAGGACAGCCGGGGAACTCCTGGAAATGAAAGGTCGAGACGTCTGGACTATACAGGATGAATCCAGCGTCTATGAGGCAGTAGCAACAATGTCCGAGAAAAATGTCGGTGCACTTGTTGTTCAATCGGCGGGAGTGATGCTGGCGGGTATCGTTTCGGAGCGGGACTACGCGCGGAAGC
>CAXPUI010000506.1:0-2119 GCA_964220205.1 Candidatus Allofontibacter communis
AGTTGAATGCTGCCTACCAGGGTCCCAAACCTGTGCAGAACCCGCATCCGCCGATTGTTTTCGGTGGAGAGAGCGACGCGGCACTCGATCGGGTTGCAAGAATTGGTCAGGGTTGGTACGGCTTCAATTTGACGCCGCAGTCGCTCGAGGAGCGCCTGTCCTTTCTGGCGACAAGGCTGGAGGCCGCTGGCCGAAGCATGGAAGATATCCGTATCTATGCTGGCTTGCACCCCAGTGTCAGGGACAGGGGTGACATCGACCGGTTTGAGGCGCTAGGGGTCGAGCAGATCATCGTGCCGGTGATGGCGGCGAAGATGGATTCATTGCGAGAACGAGCTGATCGTGCCATGGCTCGGATCATGGGCTGAGGCGAGCGCGACACCACTCGGCAAGCTTAGTAAGTGGTTGATAAATAAGAAGTGCAGGTTTACTCTTGCTGCTTTTCAACATGATCTTAGAGGGACGAGATGTCTGAGGAAACGAAGCCAGGCGGGCCACTGCCCGTCGTTGACTGGCTCAAAGGTGCAGGGACAGATGACCCATACCTGGAGGGCCATAAATGTGGTGCCTGTGGTGCTGTTTTTCTGGGTGAAAGAGACACTTGCTCCAGCTGTGGCGCGCGTGATCAGATGGCGCCCGCCCGCCTGTCGACGACAGGCAAGCTTTACTCTTTTTCTATCGTCCATCGCAGCTTTCCCGGTATTGAAGTGCCCTATATTTCCGCGATCGTTGACCTCGATGGTGGTGGCACAGTCAAGGGTAACCTGATCGATATTGAGCCTGATCCGGCCAACCTCGAATTTGATATGCCGGTTGAAGTTGTCTTCGGTGATGCGCTCGGACGCAAGGATAAACAAGGCAACAGCTATATCAGTTATTTTTTCAAGCCTGCAGCCTAAGCCCGCTCGCTGGCCTAATCACAATCAGAGGAGTGACTCATGAGTGATGTATATGTAATGGGTGTCGACATGATCAAGTTCGGTCGATTTCCTGAAAAAACCGTTCCGGAACTGGGCGCACAGGCTGCATTGATGGCGCTGGACGATGCCGGACTAAAAATCCAGGACATGCAGGCACTTTACTGTGGCAACCTGGGGCAGGCCAGCGCCATGGTCGGCCAGCGGATTCTGCAGCAGATTGGGCAGACAGGTATCGGCGTGGTCAACTGCTCAAATGCCTGTGCGACCGGCGCGACGGCTTTCCGAGAGGCCTGGATGTCGATCAAAGCCGGGGTGAATGATGTGGTCCTCGCGGTCGGTGTCGAGCAGATGGGTAAAGGTCTGCTCGGAGGTGCTGGCGGTGGTGTGGGTATTCCAAAAGAGGGTCTGCTGGGTTCCGGTACCATGCCCTGCGTCTTTGCCGAAGCCGGTATGGAACACTCGCGTAAGCACGGCACTACCTTTGAACAGTTCGCCAAGGTCTCTGTTAAGAATCATCACCACTCTACCCTTAACCCGAAGGCGATGTACCAGATCGAGACACCGCTGGATGTCGTCATGAATGCAGAGATGATCTCCTACCCGAACACGAAGCTGATGTGTTCGGTCAATGTCGATGGGGCTGCCGCTGCCGTGCTTGTCTCCGAGAAGAAAGCCAAGGAACTCGGCCTGGCGCGAGCCGTCAAGGTCAAAGCCTCTGTACTTGCCAGCGATCCGTTCACGGATCGCGACCTCACCATGCCTGATGTTAATGCAGTGACTCGCATTGCAGCCAAGCAGGCCTATGAGATGGCAGGCGTGGGCCCGGAAGATCTCGACCTGGTCGAACTGCATGATTGTTTTGCGACAGCTGAAATTCTGCACTACGAAAACCTCGGTTTGTGTGCCGATGGCGAAGCCGGACGCATGATAGATGAGGGTGAGACAGCCCTGGGCGGCAAGATCCCAGTCAACGTTTCTGGTGGTCTGCTCTCAAAGGGACACCCGCTGGGCGCTACCGGAATCGCCAATATCTATGAAGTGTGCACGCATCTGCGTGGTGAGGCCGACAAACGTCAGGTGGAAGGTGCCAAGATCGGTATGACACATGTCATTGGTCTCGGCAGTGCCTGTGGCATTCACATACTTGAAAAAGTCGCCTGAGTTTTTCGAACCTTAAGAAAGCCGGGCATGCCCGGCTT